>JAEUMM010000140.1 GCA_016792645.1 Alphaproteobacteria bacterium
TGAGGCCGGCGACAACGTCGGTTGCCTCCTGCGCGGTGTTGAGCGCGAAGGCGTTGAGCGTGGTCAGGTTCTGGCGAAGCCGGGTTCGGTGACGCCGCACACGCACTTCAAGGCCGAGGCCTACATTCTGACGAAGGAAGAGGGCGGCCGTCATACGCCGTTCTTCACGAACTACCGCCCGCAATTCTATTTCCGCACGACGGACGTGACGGGGATTGTGAAATTGCCTGAGGGTACCGAGATGGTAATGCCGGGCGACAACGTGTCGATCGAGGTCGAACTGATCGTTCCGATCGCGATGGAAGAGAAGCTTCGCTTCGCCATCCGTGAAGGCGGTCGCACCGTCGGCTCGGGCGTCGTCGCAAAGATCGTGAAATAAACGAACTAGAAGATCCGAAGTCGGAAAGAAGAAACGGAACGGCACATGCAAAGCCAAAACATCCGCATCAGGCTCAAGGCCTACGATCACCGCGTGCTCGACGTGTCGACCAAGGAGATCGTTCAGACGGCCAAGCGTACCGGTGCGCGCGTGCGTGGACCGATCCCGCTTCCGAACCGGATTGAAAAGTTCACCGTGAACCGCTCGCCGCACGTCGACAAGAAGAGCCGTGAGCAGTTCGAGATCCGCACGCACAAGCGCTTGCTCGACATCATCGATCCCACGCCGCAAACGGTTGACGCTCTTATGAAGCTCGACCTCGCGGCCGGGGTCAGTGTCGAAATCAAGCTGCAGTAAGCGAAAAGAGAAGGTGGCGCTCGCCATGCGCACAGGGGTGATCACGCAGAAGCTCGGCATGACCCGTCTGTTCACAGACGACGGTCGGCACGTGCCTGTGACCGTGTTGAAGCTCGACGGCTGTCAAGTCGTGGCTCAACGCACGAAGGAAAAAGACGGCTACACCGCGGTCCAATTGGGCTCCGGCCTCGCCAAGGTGAAGCGCGTCTCGAAGGCCGAACGCGGTCACTTCGCGAAAGCTCAAGTCGAGCCGAAGCGCAAGGTGGCTGAGTTCCGCGTGTCGCCGGACAACATGGTCGACGTGGGCTCGTTCATCACGGCCGACCATTTCGTTCCCGGCCAGATCGTGGACGTCTCAGGCATCACGATCGGCAAGGGCTTTGCCGGTACGATGAAACGCCACAACTACAGCGGCTTGGAAGCCTCGCACGGCGTCTCGATCTCTCACCGTTCGCCGGGCTCGACCGGCAACCGTCAGGATCCGGGCCGCACGTTCAAAGGCAAGAAGATGTCGGGCCACATGGGCCAGGTGCTGGTCACGACGCAAAACGTCGAGATCGCCAAGGTCGACGTGGAACGCGGTCTGATCATGATCAAAGGCGGCGTCCCCGGTTCGAAGGGCAGTTGGGTCACGATCCGTGACGCAGTGAAACAGCCGCTGCACAAAGACGCGCCGAAGCCTGCCGCGGTGAAGAAGCCGGGCGCAGCCGCTCCCGCCGCTGAACAGCAATCGGCTTGAGGACCAAAACGATGAAACTCAAAGTCCTCACCCTCGACGCCGGCGCTGCTGGTGAAGTCACGCTCTCGGAAGACGTGTTCGGCATTACGCCGCGCGCGGACATTCTCGCGCGCGTGATTCAGTGGCAGGAAAATCGCCGCCACAAGGGCCAGCATCGCGTGCTGACGCGTCGCGAAATCGACCGCACGACGAAGAAGATTTATAAGCAAAAGGGCACAGGCCAAGCCCGTCACGGCGCGGCCGCAGTCGGTCAGTTCCGAGGCGGCGCCAAGGCGATGGGTCCGGTTCTTCGGTCGCGCGAAACCGATCTCCCGAAAAAGGTTCGCGCACTCGGCCTTAAGATGGCCCTCTCTTCGAAACATCAAGACGGCGATCTCATCGTCCTCGACGGCGCCAAGAGCGCCGAAGCAAAAACGAAACAAGTCGCCGCCTCGTTCGGCAAATTGGGCCTCACCTCCGCAGTTATCGTCGACGGCCCCGAATTCGATACCGGCTTTCAACGCGCCGCCCGCAACATCAAGCACATCGATCTTCTGCAGGTTCAGGGCATCAACGTCCTCGACGTTCTGCGCCGCAAGAAGCTCGTGCTGACGAAGGCCGCGCTGAGCGCCATCGAGGAGCGCTTCAAATGAGCAACACCAAACTCGCAGCTTACGCGGCGATCCTGTCGCCGGTGATCACCGAAAAGACGACGAAGCTCTCGGAACACAACCAGGTTGTCTTCCGCGTGCCGCACGAAGCGACGAAACCGCAAATCAAAAAGGCGGTCGAGGAGCTCTTCAAGGTGAAGGTCAAAGGCGTGAACACGCTCGTGACCAAGGGTAAGAAAAAGATGTTCCGCGGTCGCAAGGGCGAACGCAGCGACGTCAAGAAAGCGGTCGTAACCTTGCACGAAGGTTCGACGATCGACGTGACGACGGGGCTCTAAGACGATGGCACTGAAAACTTTCCGTCCCACCACGCCTTCGACGCGCCAGTTGGTGCTGATCGACCGCAGCCACCTGCACAAGGGTCGGCCGGCGAAGCATCTGACTGAGCCGCAGAAGGAATACGGCGGGCGCAACAACACCGGTCGTATCACCACGCGCTGGCGGGGCGGCGGGCACAAAAAGCTCTACCGCGTCATCGACTTCAAGCGTCGCAAGTTCGACGTCGAAGGCACGATCGAGCGTCTGGAATACGATCCCAACCGCTCGGCCTTCATCGCCCTGGTCAGCTATCCGGACGGTGAGCAGGTCTACATCCTCGCGCCGCAACGCATCAGCGTCGGCGACAAGGTGATCTCGAGCCCGAAGGCGGACGTGAAGCCCGGCAACGCCATGCCGCTCGCCGCGATGCCGGTCGGTACGATCGTCCATAACGTCGAGTTTAAGGCTGGCGCCGGCGGCAAGATCGCGCGCTCGGCCGGCACTTATGTGCAGTTCGTCGGCCGCGACCAAGGCTACGGCATCCTCCGTCTGAACTCAGGCGAAACCCGCAAGGTTCGTTTGGAGTGCATGGCCACGGTCGGCGCGGTCTCGAATCCGGACCACATGAACGAAGTGATCGGCAAGGCCGGTCGCAACGTCTGGAAGGGCAAGCGTCCTTCGGTGCGCGGCACCGCGATGAACCCGATCGACCATCCGCACGGCGGCGGCGAAGGCCGCACCAAGGGCGGCCGTCATCCGGTCACGCCGTGGGGCAAGGGCACGAAGGGCAACAGGACGCGTTCGAACAAGCGCACCACCAAGCTGATCGTGACGAGCCGTCACAAGAAGAAGGTTTAAGACGCATGGCACGTTCAGTCTGGAAGGGACCGTTCGTCGACGGCTATCTGCTGAAAAAGGCGGAAGCCACGCAGAAGTCCGGCCGTCGCGAAGTGATCAAGATCTGGAGCCGTCGTTCCACGATCCTGCCGCAGTTCGTGGGCCTCACGTTCGGCGTCTACAACGGCCAGAAACACATCCCCGTCGTCGTGACCGAGGAAATGGTAGGGCACAAGTTCGGCGAGTTCTCGCCGACACGCACCTTCCACGGCCACTCCGGGGACAAGAAAGTCAAAAGGGCGGGTGCCTAATGGGTAAGCCTGAAAGAGAACGCAGTCTGGCCGACAACGAGGCGCAAGCCATCGGCCGCATGATCCGCACGTCTCAGTATAAGCTGAACGTCGTGGCGGGGCTGATCCGTGGCAAGCGTGTGGACCAGGCTCTGGCCGACCTCACGTTCTCGAAGAAGCGCATCGCGATCGAAGTGCTCAAGGTTCTGAAGTCAGCGGTCGCCAATGCCGAGAACAACCACAACCTCGACGTCGACGATCTGGTCGTCGCGCAGGCTTGGACCGGCAAGGACATGGTGCTGAAGCGCTTCCACGCCCGCGGTCGCGGTCGCGGCGCCAGCATCCTGAAGCCGTTCAGCGAACTGACGATCGTCGTTCGCGAACAGGCCAAGGAAGAAAAGAAGGCGAAAGCCAAGGCCAAGGGCGGCAAGGGCAAACCTACTGCACGCAAGCCGGCAGCGGCGAAGAAGGAGGCCGCGTAATGGGTCAAAAGGTCAATCCGATCGGGCTTCGGCTCGGGATCAATCGCACGTGGGATTCGCGCTGGTATGCGGACCGCCACGAGTACAGCCAGCTCCTTCATGAGGATCTGAAGATCCGCGACTACCTGCTCGAGAAATTGAAGCAGGCCGGCGTCGCGCGCATCACGATCGAGCGCCCGCATAAGAAGTGCCGCGTGACCATTCACTCGGCGCGTCCGGGCGTGGTCATCGGCAAGAAGGGCGCCGACATCGAAAAGCTGAAGGCCGATCTCGGCAAGTACACGAAGAGCGAGATCCACCTGAACATCGTCGAAATCCGCAAGCCGGAAGTCGACGCGCATCTGATCGCCGAAAGCATTGCCCAGCAGCTCGAACGCCGCGTCTCGTTCCGTCGCGCCATGAAGCGCGCGGTGCAGTCGGCGCTGAAGCTCGGCGCGCTCGGCATTCGTATCAACTGTGCGGGTCGTTTGGGCGGTGCGGAAATCGCGCGCGTTGAATGGTATCGCGAAGGCCGCGTGCCGCTTCACACGCTGCGCGCCGACATCGACTTCGGCGTTGCGACAGCGAAGACGGCGTACGGCACCTGCGGCGTGAAGGTCTGGGTGTTCAAGGGCGAGATCCTCGAACACGATCCGAGCGCACAAGACAGGCGCATGGCCGAAGCCAACGAAGGCGGCGGCGGTGGCGGTCAGAAACGCTCGCCAACCCCCGCGCCGGCGCCCTGAGAACTGGAATAACGAACCATGCTGCAACCAAAGCGCACAAAATTCCGCAAGCAGTTCAAGGGACGCATTCGCGGCAAAGCGACGTCTGCGAACACGCTTGACTACGGCGAGTACGGCCTGAAGGCGATGGAGCCCGACCGCATCACCGCGCGCCAGATCGAAGCGGCGCGCCGCGCGATCACCCGCGCCATGAAGCGTCAGGGCCGCGTGTGGATCCGCCTCTTCCCCGACATTCCGGTGTCGAAGAAGCCGGCCGAAGTCCGCATGGGCGCCGGTAAGGGCGCGCCGGAATTCTGGGCCTGCCGCGTGAAGCCGGGCCGCGTGATGTTCGAAGTCGACGGCGTCAGCTCCGTGACCGCGAAAGAAGCGTTGGGCTTGGCGGCCGCGAAGCTGCCGATCAAGACGAAATTCGTGACCCGCTTGGGCCACGTCGAATAGGGCATTGAAAGATGAAGAGCGCCGCCGCCTCCGACCTCCGCGCCATGACGCCGGACCAGCTGACCGATGAATTGGTCAAGCTGAAGAAGGAACAGTTCAACCTGCGCTTCCAAAAGGCGACGGGTCAGCTTGAGAAGACTGCGCGCGTGCGTGTCGTGCGCCGCACGATCGCCAAGATCAACACCGTCCTGGGCGAGAAGACTCGCACCAAGGCGAAGGCATAGGGCGCGAGAGAGAACAAAATGCCGAAGAGAATTTTGCAGGGCGTCGTGGTCAGCGACAAGAACAAGCAGACGATCATCGTCGAAGTGGAACGCCGCTTCACGCATCCGCTGCTGGGCAAGACGGTCCGCCGTTCGAAGCGTTACCACGCCCACGACGCGCAAGACCGCTTCAAATCCGGCGACACGGTACGCATTCAAGAATGCCGGCCGATGTCGAAGTTGAAGCGTTGGGAAGTACTCTACGAAGCAGCCGCTTCGAAGTCTTGATGGAAACGAAGGCGCTACGCCCATGATTCAAAGTACGACAAACTTGGACGTTGCCGACAACTCGGGTGCGCGGCGCGTCATGTGCATTAAGGTCTTGGGCGGCGCTCAGCGTCGCTATGCGACCGTCGGCGACATCATCGTCGTGTCGATCAAGGAAGCGATCCCGCGCGGCAAGGTGAAGAAGGGCGACGTCATGAAGGCGGTCGTCGTTCGCACGGCCAAAGAAGTGCGCCGCGCCGATGGCAGCTGCATCCGCTTCGACCGCAATGCCGCCGTTCTGATCAACAACCAAGGCGAGCCTGTGGGGACGCGCATCTTCGGGCCGGTGACCCGTGAGCTTCGCGCGAAGAACCACATGAAGATCGTCTCGCTGGCGCCGGAGGTTCTGTAGTCCATGGCCGTCAAATTCAAAAAAGGCGACCGCGTGGTCGTGATCGCCGGTGAAGAGCGCAAGCGTAAAGGCGGCGCGGCCCGCACGGGCGAGATCCTCAGGGTCTATCCGGATGAGGAACGCGTGCTGGTGTCGGGCGTGAACATGGTCAAGCGCCACACGAAGCAAAGCCAGCGCAGCCAGGGCGGCATCATCTCGAAAGAGGCGCCGATCTCGATGGCCAACATCGCGCATATCGACCCGAAATCGGGTGGGCCGACGCGCATTGGATTCAAGACGTTGCAGGACGGCCGCAAAGTCCGCTTTGCGAAGAAGTCCGGGGAAGTGATCGATGTCTGACGACAAAAAAGACAAAGCGAAAAAGGGCAAGGCCGCTGCTCCTGCAGCATCGGGCCCCAAGGGCCCGCCGCCGTCCAAGACTGAAGAAAAGCGCGCCGCGAAAAATGCGAAGGGCGGCAAAGGCGACGTCTCGACCGGCCCCGCGACCACGACGCAGAGCGAAGCTCAGCGCTCGAAGGGCATTGCGCTGAAGGAAGGCGAGAAATACGTCCCGCGTGCGAAGAAGCGGTACGACGAAATCATCCGCAAAGAGCTGGTCGAAAAGTTCGGCTACAAGAACCCGATGCAGGTGCCCAAGCTCGACAAGATCGTCATCAACATGGGCGTCGGCGAGACGACGGCTGACACGAAGAAGATCCAATCCGCGGTGCGCGACCTCAGCCTGATCGCCGGCCAAAAGCCCGTCATCACGAAAGCCCGCAAGGCGATCTCGAACTTCAAGGTTCGCGAGAACATGCCCTTGGGCGCGAAGGTCACGCTGCGCAAGGACCGCATGTACGACTTCATCGATCGCCTGGTCACGATCGCTCTGCCTCGCGTCCGCGACTTCCGCGGCGTGTCGCCGAAGAGCTTCGACGGCCGCGGCAACTACTCGATGGGCCTGAAAGAACACATCGTCTTCCCCGAAATCGATTACGACAAGATCGATACCGTTTGGGGCATGGACATCACGATTTGCACCACCGCGAACACGAATGAAGAAGCGCAAGCCCTGTTGGCGGCCTTCCAAGTTCCGTTTGTGAAGTGATGCGCGAATTTAGGACGTAAGGACAAATGGCGAAGAAAAGCTCGACCGAGAAGAACAAGCGTCGCGTTGGCTTGGTCAAACGCTATGCGAAGAAGCGCGTGGCGCTGAAGGAGCTGGCGAACAACATGTCGCTGCCTCCGGAAGACCGCTTTGCCGCGCGCCTGAAGCTCGCGGAACTGCCGCGCAATTCCTCGCCGACGCGCATTCGCAATCGCTGCGAACTGACGGGTCGTCCGCGCGGCAATTACCGCAAAGTGAAAATGTGCCGCATCAAGCTGCGCGAATTGGCCTCGTACGGGCTGATCCCCGGCATGGTCAAGTCGAGCTGGTAAGGGAGCAAAAACAATGTCGATCAACGATCCCTTAGGTGACATGCTGACCCGGATCCGCAACGCGCAGATGCGGGGCCAGTCGAAAGTCGCAACGCCGGCCTCCAGCCTGCGCAAGCGCGTCCTCGACGTGCTGGTTGGCGAGGGCTACATCCGCGGCTACGCCGAAGTCACGGTCGCGCAAGCGAAGCCGGAGTTCGAAATCGAACTCAAGTATTTCGACGGCAAACCCGTGATCAAAGAGATTCAACGCGTGTCCACGCCGGGCCGCCGCGTCTACTCGTCGATCAAGGAACTCAAGCCGGTGCGTAACGGCCTCGGTATTTCGATTTTGTCGACGCCCAAGGGCGTCATGTCGGACGCGCTTGCTCGTGAGCAAAACGTGGGCGGCGAAGTTCTGTGCCAGGTGTTCTAAGCCGGACAAACGGGCACAGCGAAGGATAAGAAACGATGTCGCGAATTGGTAAGCATCCGGTGGCACTGCCTCAAGGCGTGACCGCCACGGTCAAAGACCGCGAAGTGAAAGTGAAAGGCCCCAAGGGCGAACTTTCGTTGCGCGTGGTCGAAGGCATCGACGTGTCGGTCGACAAGACGGGCGTCGTTCTGAAGCCGGTCGAAACGACGGACAAGGCGCGCGCGCAGTGGGGCCTGCAGCGCACGCTCGTGAACAATCTCGTTCAGGGCGTGTCGAAGGGCTTCGCGCAGCAGCTGGAAATCGCGGGCGTCGGCTTCCGCGCGGCGGTGCAGGGCAAGAACCTGCAGCTGCAGCTCGGTTACAGCCACGACGTGGTCTATCCGATCCCGCCCGGCATCGACATCAAGTGCGAAAAGCCGACGCTGATTCTGGTGTCCGGCATCGACAAGCAGAAGGTCGGCCAAGTTGCGGCTGAGATCCGTCAATTCCGCAAGCCGGAGCCCTACAAGGGCAAGGGCATTAAGTACGCGGAAGAGAAGGTCCGTCGCAAAGAAGGCAAGAAGAAGTAAGGGACAGCCATGGCACTTTCACGGGAAGATCTATTCGCGCGCCGTCAGCGGCGCACCCGCATCAAACTGCGCAAGGTCTCCGGCCTGCGTCCGCGCCTGTCCGTGTTCCGCTCGTCGAAGCACATCTACGCGCAGATCATCGACGACACGAAGGGCGTGACGGTGGCTTGCGCCTCGACGCTCGACGAGGAAGCGAAGAAGACGCTGACGAAGGGCAACGGCGCCGATACGGCTGCGGCCGCGATCGTCGGCAAGCTCGTCGCCGAACGCGCGAAGAAGGTCGGCATCAAGGATGTCGTCTTCGATCGCGGCGGTTACATCTATCACGGCCGAGTCAAAGCGCTCGGCGACGCTGCCCGCGAGGGCGGCCTGAACTTTTAAAGGGATTTGGCGATGGTCGCGGAAGAAAGAGAACAACGTCGCAAGCGCGGTGGCGGCGACCGTGATCGCGGTGGCGATCGCGGCGGTGACCGTGACCGCGGCGAGTTGGTCGACAAGCTGGTCCACATCAATCGCGTCGCGAAGGTGGTGAAGGGCGGCAAGCGCTTCGGCTTTGCAGCTCTCGTCGTCGTCGGCGATCAAAAGGGCCGCGTCGGCTTCGGTCACGGCAAAGCGCGCGAAGTGCCAGAAGCCATCCGCAAGGCGACGGAAGCCGCGAAGAAATCGCTGATCCGCGTTCCGCTGCGCGAAGGCCGCACGCTGCACCACGACGTCACCGGCCATTGGGGCGCGGGCAAAGTGGTTCTGCGTCCGGCGCCGCAAGGTACGGGCATCATCGCCGGCGGTCCGCTCCGCGCCGTGTTCGACGCACTCGGCGTCCACGACGTGGTCGCGAAGTCGGTCGGCACCTCGAACCCCTACAACATGGTCCGCGCGACCTTCGATGCTCTGAAGGCCGAATACAGCCCGAAGATGATCGCGAACAAGCGCGGCAAGTCGGTCGCCGACATTCTCGCGGCGCGCCGTCCCAACGCCGAAATCTCGGTCGAGTAACGCACATGACGATCCGCACCTCCGAAGGTCGCCCGAAGACGAAGACGATCACGATCCAACAGGTCGCCAGCCCCGCGCGTCGCGAAGAGGGCCAGCGTCAGACGTTGATCGGTCTCGGCCTCGACAAGATGAACCGCCGCAAGACGCTCGAGAACACCGACTCGATCTGGGGCGCGATCTGCAAAGTCCGCCACATGGTGCGCGTCGTCGATGACGCGAAACCCGCACGCAAAGCAGGCTAGTTATGAAACTCAACGAAATCCGCGACAACGAAGGCGCTCACAAGCGCTTCAAGCGCATTGGCCGCGGCTCGGGCTCCGGCAAGGGCAAGACGGCTGGCCGCGGCGTGAAGGGTCAAAAGGCCCGCACCGGCCACCACGGCATGTTCGGCTTCGAAGGCGGCCAGATGCCCCTTCACATGCGTATCCCGAAGCGCGGCTTTAACAACATTTTCGCCCGTAAATTCGCGATCGTGAACCTCGGCACGCTTCAGAAGGCCGTCGAAAGCGGCAAGCTGAAGGCCGGCGACACGGTCACGGCTGAGACGCTGGCGACACAGGGCATCGCCCGCAGCGCCAAGGACGGCATCCGCCTCCTTGGAAAAGGCGAGCTGAAGACCCAATTGAAACTCGAAGTCGCTCACGCCTCCGGCTCGGCGATCGAAGCGGTGAAAAAGGCGGGCGGCCACGTGAAAGTGCTGGGCGTAAAGGCCAAGCACGTCACGCGCAAGGATCGCGCCCCCGGCAAGCGCGCTCAGCGTCGCGTCGACTCCGCCAAGAAGCGGTCCGATCGCGCAGCGGCCGCCAATCAGGCGAAACAGGCATAGGGGCGGTTCGCCGGGCGGCCCTCAGCAGGCAGGGCAACAAGGGCCGCCGGGCAACCCAAGGAGTATCTTGAATGGCGTCAGCCGCCGAACAATTAGCCGCCAACGTCAATTGGTCGGCGTTCTCCAAAGCCGAAGAGCTGCAAAAGCGCATCTGGTTCACGCTAGGTGCGCTCGTCATTTATCGCCTCGGCACCTTCATCCCGCTCCCCGGCATCGACCCGGTCTCGCTCGCCCGCATCATGGAGCAGCAGACCCAGGGCCTGCTCGGCATGTTCAACATGCTCTCCGGCGGCGCGGTTGAGCGCATGGCGATCTTCGCCCTCAACGTCATGCCCTACATCTCGGCGTCGATCATCCTGCAGGTGATGACGACCGTCAGCCCCACGCTTGAAAAGCTCAAGAAGGAAGGCGAGGCGGGCCGCAAGACCATCAACCAATACACGCGCTATTTGACCGTCGCTTTGGCGGTCGTCCAGTCGTGGGCGATCGCACGGGGTCTGGAGTCGCAACCGGGCCTCGTCATCAACCCGGGCATCTTCTTCGAAGTCACGACCGTCGTCACATTGACGGGCGGCGTGATGTTCCTGATGTGGCTGGGTGAACAGATCACCTCGCGCGGCATCGGCAACGGCGTCTCGCTGATCATCTTCGCGGGCATCGTCGCGAACCTCCTGCAAGGCTTCGTCGGCACGCTTGAGATGGCGCGCACCGGCTCGATCAGCTGGTTCTCGGCCATCGCGCTCTACGCGCTTGTTGTCGCCGTCATAACCGGCATCGTCTTTGTGGAGCGTGCGCAGCGGCGCCTTCTGGTGCAATACCCCAAGCGACAAGTCGGCAACCGCATGTTCGGCGGCGAAAGCTCGCATTTGCCGTTGAAGCTAAACACGTCCGGCGTCATCCCGCCGATCTTCGCCTCGTCGCTACTGGTCCTGCCGATCACGGTCGCGCAGTTCAACGCCGCGAACACGCCCGAATGGCTGTCTGAGATCGTTCTCCTCATCCAGCACGGGCAGCCCCTTTACATGGCGCTCTACGGCTTCCTGATTGTCTTCTTCGCGTTCTTCTACACCGCCGTCGTCTTCAATCCAGCCGACACCGCGGACAACCTGAAGAAATACGGCGGCTTTATCCCGGGCATCCGCCCCGGCAAAAAGACGGCGGAGTACATCGACTACGTACTCACGCGACTGACCGCCATCGGCGCCGCGTACCTCGTCGTCGTCTGTTTGATCCCCGAGTACATTCTCGCGCAATACGGCGGCAACCTGCTGCTGCTGGGTGGCACGTCGTTCCTGATTATCGTGTCGGTGACCATGGACACCGTGGCTCAGGTTCACAGTCACCTGCTCGCGCACCAGTACGAAGGCCTGATCAAGAAGGCGCGCTTCAAGGGTCCGACCGGCCGATGATCGTTGTCCTTTTCGGTCCGCCGGCGGCTGGCAAAGGCACGCAGGCCAAGCGCATCCACGAGAAGTATGAGATCGCCCATCTCTCGACGGGCGACATGTTGCGCGCCGCGATCGCGCAGGGGACCGAGGTCGGCAAGAAGGCCAAGGCCATTATGGACAAGGGCCTCCTGGTTCCCGACGAGATCGTGGTGGGTATCATCGCCGAGCGTATCGTCGCACCCGACTGCGCCAAGGGCTTCGTCCTCGACGGTTTCCCCCGCACGGTGAATCAGGCCAAGGCTCTGGATGAGATGCTCAAGGGCAAGGCCCTGGCCGTCGACCACGTGATCGTCATGGAGGTCAACGAGGCCGAGCTCATCAAACGGGTCGAAAACCGGGCTGAGGAGGCACGCCGCAAGGGTGAGCCCGTCCGAGCCGACGACGACCCGGAAACCTTCAAGAAGCGCCTGGCGGTCTACAAGGCCGAAACGGCCCCAATCCTCCCTTATTACGAGGCTCAGGGTAAGATCCGCCGGGTCGACGGCATGAAGTCCATCGACGAGGTCACCGCCCAAATTGACGCGGTCCTCGGCGGTGGAAAACAGGGGAAAAGCTGGCTGGGCAAATGGTTGACCAGCTAGAAAAACCGCCTATATTCCGCGCCTTCCGTATCAGTCGGGCGCGGACGCTACCTCCGGGGCACCGGGGCTGGCGTTATTCGTCATTGCACAACGTGAACTGACAGGAATTCAGGAGAGATTTCGTGGCCCGCATCGCAGGCGTGAACATTCCGACCAACAAGCGCGTCCATATTTCGCTGCGCTACATCCATGGCATTGGCCCGGTCAATGCGGTGGAGATCTGCAAGAAGGTCGGCATCGCGGAGAACCGCCGCGTGAACCAGCTGTCGGACGCTGAAGTGATTCAGATCCGCGAGATCATCGACCGCGAGTTCGTCGTCGAAGGCGACCTCCGTCGCGAAGTCGCGATGAACATCAAGCGCCTGATGGACCTCGGCTGTTACCGCGGCCTGCGTCACCGCAAGGGCCTGCCGGTCCGCGGCCAGCGCACGCACACGAACGCGCGCACGCGCAAAGGCCCCGCGAAACCGATCGCCGGCAAGAAGCAGGCGACGAAGTAATCAATTCGCCGGCCCGCCGGCACAAAGGACAAGAGCAGAAAAATGGTGACGGAAAAGAAGGCGCGCGTTCGCAAGAAAGAGCGCAAGAACATCACGTCGGGCGTGGCCCACGTGAACGCGACGTTCAACAATACGATGATCACGATCACCGACGCGCAGGGCAACACGATCGCCTGGTCGTCGTCGGGCACGATGGGCTTCAAGGGTTCGCGCAAGTCGACGCCCTATGCCGCCCAGGTCGCGGCCGAAGACGCCGGCAAAAAGGCGATGGAACACGGTGTGCGCACGCTGGAAGTCGAAGTGATGGGTCCGGGTTCAGGCCGCGAAAGCGCGTTGCGCGCGTTGCAGGCCGCGGGCTTTACCGTCACGACGATCCGCGACGTGACGCCGATCCCGCACAACGGCTGCCGCCCCCCGAAGCGCCGCCGCGTCTAAAGCATAAAGCATCCCCCGATTGAGCATCCGCCGAAGGAAGACCCCGTGATCGAGAAGAACTGGCAAGAACTGATTAAGCCGCAAAAGCTGCAAGTGGAGCCCGGCGCCTCGGCCCGGACCCAGGCAGTGGTCGTGGCCGAACCGCTCGAGCGCGGCTTCGGTCTGACGCTCGGCAACTCGCTGCGCCGCGTGCTTCTGTCGTCGCTGCAGGGCGCGGCCGTCACGTCGATCCAGATCGACGGCGTGCTGCATGAATTCTCGTCGATCCCCGGCGTCCGCGAGGACGTGACCGACATCGTGCTCAACATCAAACAGCTCGCGCTCAAGCTTCACAGCGAAGGCCCGAAGCGTCTGGTGCTCAAGGCCGAAGGTCCGGGCGAAGTGAAGGCGAGCCAGATCACGGCCGTCTCCGACGTCGACATCCTCAATCCGGATCTCGTGATCTGCAATTTGGATCATGGCGCGCGTATCCGCATGGAGCTGACGATCAACTCGGGCAAAGGCTACGTCGCCGCCGAACGCAATCGTCCCGAAGACGCACCGATCGGCCTCATCCCGGTCGACTCGCTCTTCTCGCCCGTGCGCAAGGTCTCCTACCGCGTGGAAAACACGCGTGAAGGTCAGATCCTGGACTACGACAAGCTGACTCTGACGCTCGAAACCAACGGCGCCATCACGCCGGAGAATGCAGTGGCGTATGCCGCGCGCATTCTTCAGGACCAGCTCTCGATCTTCATCAACTTCGAAGAGCCGCGTGAGAAGAAGACCGAAGAGCAGAAGACGGATCTGCCGTTCAACCCGGCGCTCCTCAAGAAGGTCGACGAACTCGAACTCTCGGTGCGTTCGGCCAACTGCTTGAAGAACGACAACATCGTTTACATCGGCGATCTCATTCAAAAGACCGAAGCCGAAATGCTTCGCACGCCGAACTTCGGCCGCAAGTCGCTGAACGAGATCAAGGAAGTGCTGGCCTCGATGGGTCTCCACCTCGGCATGGAAGTGCCGGGCTGGCCGCCTGAAAACATCGAAGAACTGGCGCGCAAGTTTGA
>JAEUMM010000159.1 GCA_016792645.1 Alphaproteobacteria bacterium
GGGATAGCGGAAGCCGACGTTCTCGAACGTGAAGCCCTGGCGGATGGGCTGCGGGAACGGGAGCGGGTTTGCGGGCGAATGGATTTCGGGCTGAACGTCGAAGAACGAGAAGAGGTCGTCGAGGTAGAGCGCCTGCCCTGCCGTCGACGAGAAGCCGGTGAGCAGACCTTCGAGCAGATTGCGCAGACGGCGGAATGAGCCCGCGAGGAACGTCAGGTCGCCGATGGTGAATTCGCCGGCCAGCGTGCGCCACGCGATGTAGGCGTAGGCGAGGTAGTAGCCGCCTGTGCCCAGCGCGGTGAACACGCCGCCCCAAGAGGCGCGGCGGATCGCGAGTTTGCGGTTGGCGGCGTAGAGATCCTTGGCGAGTTTCTGATAGCGGTCGATCAAGAAGCGGTTGAGGCCGAAGATCTTCACTTCCTTGGCCGTTTCGACGCTGGCCGCGGTTTGGCGCAGGTAGTCGAGCTCGCGCCGTTCGGGCGTGCGGAAATACGCAAGCGTGTAGCTCTGCGCGTTGAAGTGCGCTTCGCCCAGGAACGCGGGCACCAGCGCGACGATCAAGAGCACGATGAGCCACGGGGCGTAGACGACGAGGCCGGCGGCGAAGGTGATCACCGTGACGATGTCTTGCGCTTGGCCGAAGAGTTGGCCCATGAGCGCCATGCGGCCGCTGGTTTGGCGGCGGGCGCGTTCGAGCTTGTCTTGGAATTCGGCGTCTTCGAAATCTTCGAGATCGAGGGTCGCGGCGTGTTCCATCAGGCGCACGCTGCTGTCGTTGGAGACGCGTTCGCCCAACAGGCTGTCGATGAGGGACACGATGCGGCCCAGCACGTCGGCCAAAACTGCGAGCGTGAACTCGGCGATCAGGAGGATGATCAGCCAATTGGCGAGGCCGCTCGACCACCACGCCTGCAACGTCGCCGGGTGGTCGGGTCGTTGGACGAGGATTACGACCTCGTCGATGATGAGCTTGCCGATATAGAGCGTGATGATCGGGACCAGCGCGCGGACCAGCCGCAACGCCAGCGACGATGCGGTCAGAAGCGGACTGGTGCGCCAGATCATGGCGACGAACGCAGGCAAGTTCTTGAGCGCGCTGACGCGCTCTTTCAGCGATCTGGCGTTCGGCGGGAGGGGGCCTCCGGGGAGCGGTCCAGGTGTGTCTTTGGGAACCCGGCCGCCGCTGCTGTACTGCCGCGGCATGGCGCAGTCCTAACACGCACGGAGGGCTTGGGGCCAGCGCTCGTGCAGCTTCCGGCCTATCATAGGCGAGGAGGCGAATTACATGAGTCTTGCGCATAAGCTTTCGACACCGGCCAAGCCGATCTTCATCGATGCGCCGAAGTGCTACATGTGCACGTTGACCGACGCCGACGCTTCGGCTCGCTGGGCATCGTGGTTCGATCAGCCGGAGGTGCAGGAGTCGCTGAACCTTGCGCCGCGCAAGAACACGAAGGCGAACATCATTTCCACAAACACCGCGATCCGGAACTATCTGCACAAGACGGGATGGACGCTGGACAAGACGCTGAAGGGGCACGTCAAGTCGCACGTTGACGGATCGATGCTGGACCTTTGCTGCTACAGCATCACGCGCGAAGCTTGGCATGCCTGGCGGGCGGCGAACCTGAGTCCGGCATCTTCGGCGACTTGATAAATCGGCGGTTATTCGTCCGCTCGGGAAGAGCAAATACGCTTAACGAGGGCGGCGGACCGCGCGTTTCACGAATTCGTTCGTCATTTGACGCCGGCGTACCCATATAGTTGCGATGACCAACCCTCTCAAAACCAATACGGTTCGCGGCAGCGCAGCGGCGGCGACGCCGGGCAGCTGGCTCTTTCCGCCGGTTCTCGTGCCGGTGTTGCTCACGCTGATGATCGGCGCCCGCGCGGTCTACCTGGCTCTTCTCTCCTAGATGGCGGACCTCATCGAGACCACCCGCTGGCGCGCGGATCGCAACGCGTCCGAACGTGAAGCCCCTCCCGTCGATCCCGTCGCCGCACGAGAGGCCGCCGCCGCGAAGCTCGAACAGCGAGCAGCGCTGGCCGTCGACCGCCAGAACGCGATGGTCGAATACGAAGCGAACCGGCGCGCGCTTCAGGCAAACACCGAGCGATTGCGCGCACTGCGGCTCGAGCGCGATGAGGCTGCCGTTCTGGCGAAGGCCGCTCCGAAGAAGGCCAAGGCCAAACGCGTCGCCAAGATTCCGGCGCCGCTGGCTTAAGCGCGCAAACGCGCGCCACGCCTCGCGGCGCAGCGCGCCCCATCGCACTTCCCAAGCGAGTTACGACGGCATCTCCTGCCCCCCAGAAGCGGCGAAGGCCACACCGGATTTCTCCGGCATGGCCTTCAGCGCTTATTCCGCCGGCAATAATTGGTGAGCCCAGATGGGATCGAACCATCGACCCTCTGATTAAAAGTTAGAATGCGTTGATTGCACGTCACCGCACCACGACGCACGACCTACGCAAACGCCTGGATTTAGGCCGCTCGCTGTCGCACCTTGTAGAACGTTGCGTCACATCACACCTGCTCGCACTGTATCCCCTCTGTATCCGGAAACAGCAGCGAGGTGCCCGATGGCGAAAGCAAAGATAAACAAAAAATCGGTCGATGCCTTGCGTAGGGGCGAGACGATCTTTGATACCGAACTGCGTGGCTTCATGGTACGCGCTCGAGGTTCATCGAAGACCTTTGCGGTGAAGTACTCCGTTGCCGGTCGCCAGCGCATCTTCACCCTCGGGCGATACGGCGACCTGACACCCGAACAGGCGCGCACCGCCGCGCAAGATGCCCTGAACTGCGCAAACAAAGCCCGACACGATAACAACGCACGCGACCCGCAGGCAGAACGAGAAGCCGCGCGCTTGGCACCAAAGAACCTTGTGTCGGAGATCTGCCAAGAGTTTGTGGAACGTCATGCCAAACGGAACCGGTCGTGGCGGGAAACAGACCGCATTCTGAAACGCCATATCCTCTCTGTATGGGGACGGCGCCCGGTCGAAGCCATCAGGCGATCGGACATTGTCGCCCTCCTCGACCAGATTGAAGACGAGTCCGGCGCCGCCATGGCTACTGCGGTGCTTGCCCAGGTCCGCAAGATGCTCAATTGGCACGCCACGCGCGACGATCTGTACGTCTCGCCAATCGTAAAGGGCATGGGACGCGTTAGTCCTACGGCGCAAAAGCGCACGCGCGTCCTGAGCGATGATGAAATCCGAGCCATGTGGAAGGCGCTGGATTCAATGGAGGCGCCGTTTCCGCAGATCGTGAGAACGCTATTA
>JAEUMM010000251.1 GCA_016792645.1 Alphaproteobacteria bacterium
ATCGGGGCTCTAAGCAAAGCCCATCTCACGGAAGGGCCGCTCTCACGAGCGGCCCTTTTCAATTTTGGCGCTGCTCATCCGTCATGGCCGGGCTTGACCCGGCCACCCAGTGCGCGCGCGTCGGTGCGCGCTTGAAATTCACTTGAGCGATGATCCGTGCGCGGCGTTTCGCGGCCGCGTAGACACGCGGCTACTGGGTGGCCGGGTCAAGCCCGGCCATGACGATGGTGATAGTTTAAATCTGATAATCGACGGCGATATCTTCGATGATCTGGTTCATCTCTTGCGCGGGCCGATCGCACCCGGCGCAGCCGACCACCTTCGCCGGCACACCCGCCACCGTGCAGCGCGCTGGCACGTCCTTCAGCACCACACTGCCCGCACCGACGCGGCTGTAGGCGCCAACCTCGATATTCCCCAGCACCTTCGCGCCCGCGCCGAGCATCACGCCGCGGCGAATCTTCGGATGCCGGTCGCCCTGCTCCTTGCCGGTACCGCCGAGCGTCACGCCCTGCAGCATGGACACGTCGTCCTCGACGACGGCTGTCTCGCCGATCACGACGCCGGTGCCGTGGTCGATCATCACCCCGCGCCCGATGCGCGCGGCCGGATTGATGTCGACGCCGAACACTTCCGAAATCCGGCTCTGGAAATGCGACGCCATCGCATGACGCTTCTTCGCCCACAGCCAATGCGTCACGCGATAGGCCTGCAGCGAATGAAAGCCTTTGAAGAACAGGAACGGTTCGACGAACGTGCTCACCGCCGGGTCGCGGTCATAAATCGCCGACAAGTCCGCGCGCACCTCGTCGCCGATGACCGGCGCGTCCGCGAAGGCTTGGTCGAACACTTGACGCACCTGCATCGCGCCGACGTCGTCGTTACCCAACTTCTGCGCCAGGTGATAACTCAGCGCCTCTTCCAACCGCTCATGATTCAAAATCGTCGCGTGAACAAAGCTCGCCAACGCGGGCTCACCCGACGCCATGCGAATAGCTTCCTCGCGCAGGTCCGACCACACGGGGTCGCAAACCGCAAACTTCTCAGCGATGGCAGGCATCGGACGCTTATCCATGAGGGCCATACTAGTACAAATGGGAGTTGAAAGTCAGCTATCAACCAATGGTGAAGCTGCGTTAACACCTGGCCGAATTAGCCGTTCCACACCGTAAAATTCGAATGCTCGAATACGCACAAATGCAAGGCTTGCACGCAACCCTTGGCCCATCGTGTACTCCGCGCCCCACGCCAGAGGCCTCAATGTCCGACTCCAATCTCAACGTCGTCGTTCCGCGAACACTTGATCTGTTGCTCACCCGCCGCTCCGGTTCCGCGAAAGCGATGAAGGGCCCAGGCCCCAGCGCCGACCAAATCCGCACCCTCATCACCTGCGCCAGCCGCGTCCCCGACCACGGCAAACTCACACCCTGGCGCTTCGTGATTTTCGACGGCGAAGCCCGCGCTGACTTCGGCGAAGTCCTGGTACGCGCGCTAAAAACAACCGAACCCGACGCCAGCGAAGAACGGCAAACACAAGAACGAAGCCGCTTCCTGCGCGCGCCTGCCGTCATCGCCGTGATCAGCAAAGTCCGCGAAGGCATCCCCATCCCCGAATGGGAACAAACCCTCTCCGCCGGCGCCGTCTGCCAGACGCTCTGCATCGCGGCCCACGCCATGGGCTTCGTCGCCAACTGGATCACCGAATGGTACGCGTATCACCCCGTGGTGCGAGAAGCCCTAGGAATGAAATCCGGCGAACGCGTCGCCGGCTACATCTACCTAGGCCACCCCGCAGCAGAACTTGCCGACAGGCCGAGACCGGAAATCAACACCATCGCCACACACTGGCGTAGTGCAGCCGCACGCTAGGCAGCTCACAAAGTCGCGGTTAGTTGACGCCTGCCTCGTCATGTACTATCTGAAGTTACATGAGACGCGACAGCCGACTGTCCGGAGTGCTTCACGTGCTGATGCACATGGCGCAGCACAAAGGTCCCGTAACTTCTGAGGTGTTGGCGAAAGCCATGGACACCAATCCGGTCGTAGTCCGCCGCATCATGGCGGGCTTGCGCGACGACGGTTACGTCCGTTCCGAGAAAGGTCACGGCGGCGGCTGGGTGATCGCGCGCGATCTGTCGAAGATCACGTTGCGCGACATCTACGACGCGTTGGGCTCGCCTTCGTTGTTTGCGATGGGCAATCGGACGGAGGCGCCCGGCTGCTTGGTCGAACAGGCCGTGAATGCCGTGCTCGACAGCGCGTTCGATGACGCGGAAGCCCTGCTGCTCTCGCGCCTCGGCAATGTCTCGCTCGCGATGCTGAGCGCCGACTTCCATGCGCGTCTCAAGCGCCGCTCGCGCCGCATGGAGATCGAAGATGTCCACTGAAACGCGCCCCATCGATTTCGTAGCCGCTTTCTCAAATCCGGAAGCCGTCGCGAAATACACCGAAGGCCCTCCACGCTTCGTGCCGGGCTTCACCGATCTTCACCGCATGACGGGCATCCTGCTGGCGGAGCATGCGCCGCGCGACGCGAAGGTGCTTGTGCTGGGCGCCGGCGGCGGCTTGGAATTGAAAGCGCTGGCGGAGGCCCACCCACAATGGACCTTTGTCGGCGTCGATCCGGCCGGACCGATGCTCGATCTGGCCAAACGCACGCTCGGCCCATTAGGCGAGCGCGTCGAACTCGTGCGGGGCTATATCGAGGACGCACCGGCCGGCCCCTTCGACGCCGCAACCTGCCTGCTCACGCTCCACTTCCTTCCGCCGGACGAGCGTCGTCGGACAGCGCGCGATATCCACGCGAGGCTCAAACCAGGCGCGCCCTTCGTGGCGGCTCACAGCAGCTTCCCGCAAGGCCCAGGGGAACGAGCGCAGTGGCTGTCGCGCTACGCCGCCTTCGCGATCGCATCAGGCGCGGATCCCGAACAGGCGAACGGCGCCAAGGCAGCGGTCGCCGCAAGCCTGAGCACGCTAAGCCCCGAACACGACGAGGCGATCCTTCGCGAGGCCGGCTTCTCCGACGTGAACCTCTTCTTCGCGGCCTTCACATGGCGCGGCTGGATCGCGCGCGCCACCGTCCCGAAGTGACACAATCACGGCGCATTTTGCACTGGCAGCCCTGAAAGCAACCGATCTCTGCAACTAGAACCGTTCCGCCGACGTTCCATTAGTAACGCCGTTGCGCCCGAAAGCGCGAGTAGATTGGATCGAGATGGAACTTGTGACGCCGACTGTCGGCTCGACGGAGACTCTACCGAGTCCGGTCACGCGGGATCATGTGGAGAGGCCTGCCCGCAAGCGCACATATCTCAAAGGCCTGCTGGTTTACGGTGACAACCTCTTCACGCTGGATTGCGCAATTCAAGACCTTTCCGACGGCGGTGCGAAAATCACGCTCAACAAGCAACAGTCGCTGCCGGCCGACGTGTTCCTGATCGTCGTCAAAAAGGGCATCGTCCACAAGGCCAAGATCGTATGGCAGAAATACCCTGCGCGCGGTCTCAAATTCCTTGAGACCTATGCGCTGAACGGGCCGATGCCGAAGGACTTGCAGTTTCTTCGCCGGCTCTGGATCGATCTTTGTGCGAGGCCTGGCATACCGTCCGGCAATGAAGTCCAACGCACCGTCATAAGTCGCTGAACGTTTCTGGCCCCATAGCGACATCCACGATAGGAGCAGACCGATGCAGATACAGGTCAACACCGACAACAACATTGAGGGACGCGACGCACTGATCCGGCAGATCGAAATCGAGGTCGAAGCCGCGCTCGGCCGGTTCGGCGGCCATCTCAGCCGCGTTGAAATCCACTTGGCCGACGAGAACGCCGGCAAGGCCGGCGCCGCCGACAAGCGCTGCATGATCGAGGCCCGCCCCAACGGACAGCAGCCGGTCGCCGTAACGCATCACGCCGCGACGCTGAACGAGGCGTGCGTCGGCGCCGTTCAAAAGCTCGAAAGCCTTCTTGAGAGCAAGTTCGGCCGGTTGCTGGACCACAAGGGCGCCGCATCGATCCGGGACAACGAATTGCGCTGACGTAAGGCCCTAAGATCGCCGAACGCGACTACGCAGCTTCACGATCGACGCCGGCCGGCGGCGCCAGGATCAAAGGAAGCCGTATCTTGATGATCGTGCCGGTTCCCTCCTGTGGCGCCGCGACGACCGCCCCGCCCAGCTGGCGCACGAATATCGCGACGTAGTCCGAACCGCGCGTCTCCGGAATCTTCGCCGGGTCTTTTTCTTGGATGCCCACGCCGTCGTCGGCGACGGTCAACTCCATCGCATCGCCCACCCGCGCGACGCGCAGAACGACGCGGCCTTGGCCTTGGGGAAACGCGTGCTTGACCGCGTTCGTGGCCAACTCGTTGACCAGCAGACCGAACGGCACCGCGCGATCGGGGTCGATGCCCAGCGCTTCGGCCTCGACCTCTATCCGGATGCCTGAGCCATTCCCAAGCAGACTCGCTGACATGGTCCGGGCGATCTCCTTCAGATAGGCGTCCACCAAGATCGTGCCGCCACGGCTTGATTGCGAAATCAGGTCGTAGAGTTGAGCAATGGCTGCGATCCGCGCTTGCATCGCGGTGTAGCCCTGAACGCACGGCGCGGCCGTCCACCTTGCTTCATAAGCGATCAAACCGACGACGATCTGCAGATTGTTCTTGATCCGGTGCGAGATTTCGTTCGTCAGCTTCTGCGCATCCCGCTCGCGCTGCTTGCGATGGGTAATGTCTTCGAAGACCAGAAGCATGCGATGCGTATGATTGCCCGGTTGAGAAATCTTCCGGGCGTTCAGATTGAACACGCGCCGGCCCAGCCCAGGAAAATCGTCCTCGATTTCGAAACTTTCGATCGGCTTGTTTTCGGGCAGCACCTTCTCCATCAAATGACGAAGGGCGGGCACGTCCCATTGATGCTGGCCCAGTTCGGCGACGCGCCGCCCGCGCGTCTCCGCCTCGGTGATCCCGAACATCGTCAGAAACGCTCGGCTCGCCGTCACGATCGTCATGTCGTGCTCGAGAACGACCAACGGATCGCGGATCGTATCGACAATGCTCTGCGTCAGTTGCCAGGCGCGCTTGCTGTCGGCGCGCGCCGCGCGCTCCTCGCTGACGTCCTCGATGGCGAGCAGGATGTAGCCATCATGGTCGCCGGGGCGAAAGATCTTGCGCGCGTTGACCAGCATGGTGCGCCGGCCGATGGTGGGAAAGTCGTGCTCGACTTCAAACCCTTCCACGGACGCGCGATGCGGGATGACGCTCTCAAGCAGGGTGCGCAGCGCCGGAATGTCCCACTGCCGGTTGCCCAGCGCATAGATGTGACAGCCCTCCGTCTCGTCCGCACTCGTGCGAAACGTTTGATAGAACGCGCGGTTGGCGGACGTGATGTTCAGATTCCGGTCGAGCACGATAAGCGCGCTCGGCACGGTCTCGACGATATCGCTTGCGGCGATATCGGACGCGGCCTTCTTTTTGGCCATTGCGGCTTCGGACATGGGCCTCACTTCTGATGAAAGGCAATTAACGGATCAGGCGGCGAGCATGTGCTCGACGGAATCCTTGAGCTGGTTTTGCGTGTACGGTTTAGCCAGGCATTCGGTGCCCGCGACAAACAGAGACTTCATTTTGTCGTTGACGAAATTTCCCGTCGTGTAGAGCACGCGCAAAAGCGGCCGAAGCCTGATCGCCTCTTGCGCAAGCTCGCACCCGCCAAGAACGGCCTTCTTCAGATAGATATCCGTAAAGAGCCCATCGATCTTCCGGGAGGAGCGCAGGAGCGTCATCGCTTCATCGACGTCGCTGGCCGACAGGGTCTCATAGCCCCAGTCTTCGATCATCATTTCAGCGATGACGCGAATAAACGCATCATCTTCAACAATCAGGATGACGGCCACTAAGACTCCCTGCCGTGCTACCGATCGCGGCCTTTGACCCTTTCTAGTGTCCGTTGCGCGGACAGCATGAGGGCGCTTCCTGCCGATATAGCTCGACACAGCTACCAACGCGCGCCGGAAGCTTCCAGTTGCGTCCTAATTGCGATTTATCTTCATGCGAGAGAAACGACGCACTAAGCCTCACGCTCGTAGACGACCGCGTTCCAGAACTTCGCCCGGTGCCGCCCGCCGAACCGCCGCCAGCCGCGCTTCTTCAGCGTCCGCCCGACGATCGCGTTGAAATAGCCGTGCGCGACCAGCACCGCGATGCCGTCTTCCTGAGCCGTCTCCGCCAGCATGTCGACGGCCTTGTCCGCGCGTTCCTTGGCGTCGCGAAAATCTTCGATACCGCCGTGATGGCCGGCGTGCCAGGCGAGCCGCGCGATGACCGCCCACACCGGCGGCTTCATCCGCACGATCGGCAATTTCGGCGACTTCAGCTGCGCCTCCATGAACAGCGGACTGAGCGACAGCTCCGCATGCGGCGCCAACGCCTGCGCGCTCTCACGCGCCCGCGGCCGGTCCGAGGCATAGATCCGCCGTGCATCGAGCAGCAATTCGACCAGCCACGCCGGCGGTGGCGGACTAGCGGGATCAAGCCCCGCCGCCTCATACGTCGCGATGTATTCCTGAAACTTTTTGTGCGTGAGCCAGCGGCCCTTCTCGACATTGGGTTTGCCGTGACGGATCAAGACGATTCTGATAAGCGCCTGATCCTGCCGCGGCTTTCGCTTGCGGCGTCTCAGCACCCTCGCACCCGGGCCGTCCATGACCTCAAAGCTCATCGCTGAAGTTCGCGCATCTGCGGGCTATCTCGTACTCAACGCGCCGCAACGGCGCAACGCGCTCAGCCTCGACATGTGGCAAGGACTCCCAGAAATCGTAGCAGCCTTCGAGGCCGACCCGGCCGTCCGCTGCATCGTGGTGACCGGCGCGGGCACCGAAGCCTTTGCCGCAGGAGCCGATATATCGGAATTCGAAGGCAATCGCGCAACAGAAGACGGCGCGAAGGTTTACGACTTGGCAACCCACATGGCCACGGCCGCCATCGCGGGTTGCAACAAGCCCGTCGTGGCCGCCGTCAGAGGCTTCTGCTTCGGCGGCGGCATGGCGCTAGCCATGGCCTGCGACCTGCGCCTGGCCGCCGACGACGCCAGGTTCTGCATCCCCGCCGCCAAGCTCAGCGTCGGCTATAGCTACGACGGCACGTCAGCCCTGGTGGCCCGCTTGGGTCCAGCCCTTGCAACCGAACTGTTGTTCACAGCCCGCACCTACAGCGCGCACGAGGCGTTGATGAAGGGCATCGTCCACGCCGTCGCCCCCGTCGCCGACTTCGACAACGTCGTCAAAGGCTACGTCGCAGCCCTGGCCGCCAACGCCCCTCTCACGATCAAGGCCGCCAAGACCGCCATCCGCGCGATCATTTCCGGCAACGCGGCGGAACGCGAAGTGGCGGAAGCAAACATCACCGCCTGCATGACCAGCGACGACTATCGCGAAGGCCGCAAGGCCTTCCTCGAAAAGCGCAAGCCAACCTTCCAAGGCCGCTAGAACGGGTCTAAGAACCCACGACAACAAGAACTGACTTCAGGGAAACGTTTCAGATGGACATGAAGAACCAAGTCGCGATCGTCACCGGATCGGCCACAGGCCTCGGCGCCGCCGTCGCGCTCCGCCTCGCCGACAACGGCGCGCGCGTCGTCATCAACTATACGAAGAGCCTCAAGGAAGCGGAAGAAACGTTAGGCCAAGCCAAGGCGAAAGGCGTCGAAGCCCTCCTCGCCCAAGGCGACGTCTCGAACGACGAAGACTGCCGCCGCATCGTCAAACAGACGGTCGACAAGTGGGGCCGCGTCGACATGCTGGTCAATAACGCCGGCACGACGAAGTTCGCCGACCACGCCGACTTGAACGCACTCAACGCCGACGACTTCCTGAACATCTACAAGACCAACGTCGTCGGCGCCTTCCAAATGATCCGCGCCGCCGAACCGTATCTGAAGGCCAGCGGCTTCGGCCGCGTCGTGAACATCTCATCGATCGCCGGCGTCCTCGGCGTCGGCTCCTCGGTCGCCTACGCGGCATCGAAGGGCGCGCTGAACACGATGACCTACAGCCTCGCCCGCGCCCTCGCGCCCGAGATCCGCGTCAACGCGGTGTGCCCCGGCTTCATCGGCACGCGCTGGTTCTCCGAACGCTTCGGGCCCGAGACCTACGCCCGCATTGTCGAGCACAACAAGCAATCGACCCCGCTCGGCCGCGCCGGCACCCCGGAAGACATCGCCGAAGCGGTGGCCTTCTTCTGCGGGGAGGGTGCGCGCCACATCACCGGCGAAACCCTGCTCAGCGACGCCGGCCACCACCTTGCAATCGCAGGTGTAACCACTCGCCGGTAACGCGAAACGAGGCCCAAAAAACGGGCTCTCTGCACAGTGCTGCGACAGCGAAATGCCCCCTACTTGGGCATGCGGAACGCTGCGTCCCGATATTCCAAGTTGTGTTGCGCAAACAGCACGAGATTCCACCTGTAAGCCATTGTCACAACTGGGATTGAGGGACATCAATTTCAGCGACGACACCGGCCAAACGCGATGGCGATCGGCGAATGGGTCGGGAGGCGCGGCGATTGCGAGATCGCCGGCCAGGGGTTTGGGTAGTGCCAAAGGTTTGGGTTGAAGGTGGGGTTTGAAAAAATGAAAACGAAATTGCTCGCAGCAAGTCTGCTCGGCGCACTGTCGCTCGCAGGCACAACGGTACCGGCATTCGCGGACGGCGAAGAAGCTGCCGCCAGCCCGTGGTCGGCGACTCTGGCGGTCACGTCCGACTATCGCTTCCGCGGCCAAAGCCAAACGGACCGCAATCCGGCCGTACAAGGCTCGGTCGACTTCGCGTCGGAAAGCGGCTTCTTCGCCGGCGTCTGGGCGTCGAACATCGATTTCAACGATGCGAACGACACGTCGATCGAGGTCGATCTCTACGCAGGCATTACGACGGCCGTTTCCGAAAGCACGGAAGCGACGTTCAAGGTCGTCTATTACGCCTATCCCGACCAAGACAATCTCAACAACGACTACGACTACGTCGAACTTCTGGCGAGCATCTCGCACGATTTCGGCGGCGCCGCGGTCACGGGCGAAATCGCCTACAGCCCCGACTACTTCGCGCAAACGGGGAGCGCGGTCGCGCTGACCGGCACGCTCGAAGTGCCGCTGGCCGAATGGCTCTCGGCTTCGGGCCACTTGGGCTACCAGTGGGTCGATGACAACGGCGCCTACGGCACGCCCGACTACGCGTATTATGACATCGGTCTGTCGGCGACGTGGGAGATGCTCACCTTCGACGTCCGCTGGGTAGATACGGACCTCAGCGAACTGGAATGCTACGGCGGCCTCGACCTCTGCGAAGGCGGCGTCGTCGGCACGATCAGCATCGGCTTCGGCGGCTAACACCGTTCGATATTGCAGGCAGTGTGGCCTCCGCGCATAAGCGCGGGGGCCTTTTTGCGCGTGCCTGCACACGGATCAGGCACTTTCGTCAGTGCACGAACCACCTCACCGCCCGCATGATTCTCCCAAGCTGGTGATTCGCGGGGGCGCGGGCAGTGACATTTCTGAATCAGTCCTCGCGCGTTGCTGAACGCGTTAACCCGTTGTCAACCAACACGGCGGCAATGCTTAACGCGACATAACCAAAAGTCGGGGCCGCAGATGCGTCTCGGCGTTCGAGTTCAACTTTGTAGGAAGAGGTTCGGCATGAAGACCAGTATGTGGAAAGCGGGCCTCATCGGCGCCCTCTCACTGATGAGTATCGCCCCCGCGGCGCAAGCTGACGAAGCGGGCGCATGGGGCCCGTTCACGGCCGGCGCGACCCTGACGTCGGACTATCGCTTCCGCGGCATCTCCAACTCCAACCGCGATGCGGCGTTCCAGGCCTGGGGCCAGTACGATCACGCGTCGGGCTTCTTCGGAAACATCTGGTTGTCGACCATCGATTTCCAGGATGAGTTCTCTTACGACTCGTCCATCGAGATCGACGCGACCGTCGGCTACAATCATATGTTCAGCGAGAACACCGGCGGCACGATCAAAGGCGTGTACTACTGGTACGCCGACGCCGATGCTCCGGCGGGTCTGCCCGACTACGACTACTTCGAACTGATCGCCGCAGTCGAACACGACCTCGGCCCGGCATCGATCTCGGGCGAAATCGCTTGGAGCCCGGACTTCTTCGCTGAATCGGGCGACGCCGTCGCGCTGACCGGCGGCGTAACCTATCCGGTCATGGACTCGTTCCTGTTCTTCACCGACGGCCTCGAAGCGTCGGCGCACGCCGGCTACCAATGGCTGGATGTGGGCGAGGACTACTTCTTCTACGACATCGGCGCGACGGCGTCGTGGGGCATCATCTCCGTCGACCTGCGCTGGGTCAGCACCGACATCGACAACATCGACTGCTCGCTCGCCGACAACTGCGAAGGCGGCGTCGTACTCTCGGTCTCGGCCGACCTGCCCGGCTAACGCCGGCGTCAAAGCGAACATGCAAAACCCCCGCGCCAAACGCGGGGGTTTTCGTTTGTCAGGCCTCGCCCAAGAACGCGAGCGCAGCCGCCTTGAACGCCTTGTCGCCGACGCTCGACATGTGATCGCGCCCGGGAACAATCACGACACGCGCATGCGGCAACGCGTCGGCCAGCAGACCCGGCGGCCCCGTGATGTTGTCCTTCTCGCCCACAACCAGCAGCACGGGAACGGAAAGCCCCGCAAACTCTTCCGCCGTGAACGAGTGCCGCCGTCGCGTCATGCACAGCGCCAGCGCCTCAAGGTCATTGCTGCTCTGCTCCGCGAATACGCGAAACGTGCGCGGCACGACACCCACGATGTCCGACGCATCGCGCGCGCGCAGACCGGCCGCGATCGCATCCGTCTCCAACCGCCCGCGGCCGTAGTAATTCTCGCCGACGCCGGCAACGATGGCCCGCCGGACCCGATGCGGCGCATCGTGCAGCGCGCGCAGCGTTATGAACCCGCCCATCGAGTACCCCATCAGATCCGCTTGCGCGTACCCCAGATGATCGAGCAAGCGAACGACATCCGCGGCAAGCTCGCTCTCGTCATAAGCCTCGAGCCGATGCGGCTTGTCGCTCTGACCGTGCCCACGCACGTCAAGCGCGATCACCTGCCTGCCGGCCTTGGTCAGCGCGTCGTACCAATTCGGCGCGCGCCAGTTTATGCCCCGGTTCGACGCGAACCCGTGAACCAGAACGATAGGCGGCCCCTCGCCCAAAACCTCATAGGCAAGGTTCAACGGCCCGGGAACGGTCAGGAACGGCATTTGGCCTCTTGAGTGCGATGGCGCGATGGCGCAAGGCTAAACCAATTCCACTGCCACCGCGAGGAACGCCATGTCGCTCGAAACCCTGAAGCGCGAGGTCTGCGACGCCATCGACGCCCTGCGCGGTGAACTCGTCGCCGCAAGCCACGCCATCCACGCCCATCCCGAACTCGCATTCGAGGAGAAGTTCGCGGCCGCCTTGCTGACGAAGACCGTCGAAGGCCACGGCCTCGCCGTCCAACGCGGCGCCTACGGCGTGGAGACCGCCTATGCCGCCGAGTTCGGCCCGAAGGGCGCACCAGTGATGAGCTTGCTGTCCGAATACGACGCGCTGCCTGGCATCGGCCACGCCTGCGGCCACAACGTGATCGCAACAGCAGGTCTCGGCGCGGCGCTCGGTCTGTCGAAGCTCGGCACGAAGCTCACCGGCCGCGTCCGCTACATGGGCACGCCCGCCGAAGAGCGCGGTGGCGGCAAGGAATTCATGGCCCAAGCCGGCGCCTTCGAAGGCGTAGACGCGTCGATGATGGTCCACCCCGCAGGCTTCGACATGGTGACGATGCCCTGCATCGCGCTCTCGGAAGTCGAAGTCGTCTATCATGGCCGCGCCGCGCATGCGTCCGCGATGGCGTTCCGCGGGCTCAACGCACTCGATGCCCTCGTCAGCGCCTACCAGTCGATCGCGCAGCTTCGCCAGCACATCCAGCAAACCGAACGCATCCACGGCATCATCGTCGAAGGCGGCCTCGCGCCGAACATCGTGCCGGAGCGCGCGGCAGGACGATTCTACGTGCGCGCTCGCGACGGCGTCGAACTCGCGGCGCTGAAGAAACGCGTTCAAGCTTGCTTCGAAGCCGGCGCACTCGCCACCGGCACGCGCCTCGAAGCGACGTGGGGCAAAGTCGATTGCCTGGACCTCAAGACAAACTGGCCGCTCGCGGGTGCTTACGAAGCAAATGCAAGAGCTCTCGGGCGCGAGTTGATGGACCCAAACCTTCTACCGCCGGGACTCGCCGGCTCGACCGACATGGGCAACGTCAGCCATCGTGTCCCGTCAATCCACCCGATGATCGCCGTCTCTCCGCCCAGCGTCGTCATTCACAACGCCGAGTTCACAGCCTACGCCAAGTCCGAAAAGGCCGATAAGGCCGTCATCGACGGCGCCAAAGCGCTGGCGATGACGACGCTCGATTTCTTCGCCAGCGACAACTTGCGTGCCGCGGCGAAGGCCGATTTCGCCAAGAGCAAGGACCTGTCGAAGGCCGCCGTAGGCTCCGCCTACCACAAAAACGGCGCACTCCTCGGCGGCGCCGGTGCCTGCGGCTGTTGCTGATGCACACCTGACGGCTTGCTTCGCTAGGCGTTGCGAGCCGAGATCCCTCCATCGACGGTGAAGACCACGCCGCTCGTGTAGCCCGATCGCTCGGACGCCAGAAACGCCATCAAGTCCGCGATCTCGCGCGGCTTCGCGGCCCGTCCCAGCGGAAAGCGCTGCATCAGCTCCGGAAAGCGGCTCTCGTCGCCGAAGCGCGCCGCCGCCTGCCGCTTCATCAACGTCACGATGCGATCGGTCTCGACAGGCCCTGGGTTGATCCCGACGACGCGGATCTTGTCGGCAAGACTGTTCCCGCCCAGCGCACGCGTGAACGCCATCAGCGCCGCGTTGCCGGTGCTGCCCGCGATGTAGTTGAAATCGAACCGCTCGCCCGCCGCGCCGATGTCGTTGATGATGACGCCCCCGCCGCGTGCCTTCATCGCCGCATAAATGAGGCGCGTGAGGTTGATATAGCCGAACACCTTCAGCTCCCACGCATGCCGCCACGCGCCTTCGTCGACCCTGTCCAGCGACCCGCCTGGAATGTCGCCGGCATTGTTGACCAGCACATCGATCTCCGCCGCCGACGCGGCCAACCGCGCGAGGTCGTCCGCAACGCGCAAATCGACGGCATGCACGCTGACCGCCACCTTGCGCTGCGCCCGCAAGCGTTGAGCCAGCGCTTCAAGCGCATCTTGGCTACGCGCCGCGAGATGAAGGTCGCAGCCCTCTTCCGCAAACACCTCGGCCGCCGCCGCGCCGATGCCCTTTGAGGCGCCGGTGATCAGCACGCGCTTGCCCCGCAACATCAAATCCATGGCCGCCTCCGTTTCAGTCGGGAATACCTGCCAGAAAATCCATGACCGCGCCTTTGAACATGGGCTGCGTCAGACAATCCATATGCCCGCAACCCGGAATGCGCTTCGCCTTCGCGTTCGCAAAGCACCGCGCCAATCCCTCCGGCGCCCCCGCCAGATCGTCGCCAGCGCCGGCGATCACCAGCATCTCGTTCTTGATGCCGGCCAGCAGTTCGCGCGTCCACGGCCGGCCCATGGCGGCAAGGCCGCGCGAGCACGCTGCAAGCGCAGCCAGATCTTGCCCCTGCGCCTCCGCGAACAAACGAAAGCGACGCGCCATGTCGTCGTCAATGGCTTCCGCCGACGGCGCTTCCATCGCTTTCGCGAAGGCTTCGGGATCGCGCTCCTCACGAGGGTTGAGCAACGTCTCGCCCACACCGCATAGGACACCCAACAGGAAACGATCCCCACGCATGCGCAGCAGTTCCAACACGACGCGCGCGCCAAGCGAAAACCCTATGAGATCGGGCTTCTTGATCTGCAAGTGCTCGACGATCGCCAAGACGTCGCCTGCCATCAGCGGCAGGGAATAGTCCGCAGACTGACGAAACGCGGTGCTTTGACCGTGTCCGCGCAGGTCGATCGCCACCACACGACGCCCCGCGCGCGTCAGCATCTGAATCCACCCGGCCTTGACCCAATTCTCCTGCACGCTCGCGGCGAATCCATGCACCAGAATCACGCCGTCGCCATTGCCTTGATCGCTGTAAAAGATCTCGCCGCCGGCAATCGCAAAACTTGTCATCGCAACAGCTCGCTATTGTGAGGTGATGATTTTCGCGCGGCAGTTTTGCATGGGTTGCGTGTACACGTCACGGCAATCAAGCGGAAATTTCAAAATGCAGCGGTGCATACGATTTCGTTTCAACAGTGCGGTTTATTCACGAATGATCGCAGCAACGGAATTCATGAATCCAATGCAATTCCACTCGCCTGGGTGAAGGGGACCGCGCCATGATGAAGCTCACAGCTGTTGCAGTCGCCATCGCTGCCACCGCCGCACCCGTCGCGGCCATCGCCGCCGGCAAGCCGGCGACAAAGGAGAACCAAACCTCCGGCGTGGGCGAGTTCTGGTTCGGCTACTCGTTCCTCAGCGACGACAACATCGCCCCGCCCATCGACGACAGCTACCCCGACCTTGGCGGCGCGCTGCGCGTCAACATCCCGGCCGGCGGCGATTTGAGCTTCCAACTCGACCTGCAAGCCGAATCGGCCTTCGCCGACGACACCAGCAAGAACTACACCGGCTCCGTCCTCAGCGGCGCGCACCTCTCATGGCGCGACCCGACAAGCTGGCTGTTCGGCGCCTTCGCCGGCGTGGGCAACGGCTTCAACGCCGCCGATGAAACCGCGACAAGCTACCTCATCGGCGCTGAGGGCCAGTACTACCTCACGGAATGGACGCTCTACGGTCAGCTCGGCTACGCCGACGCGGATGAGTCCGACACGGGTGAACCCGACGCCTTCCGCAACGCCTGGTTCGGCCGCGGCGTCGCCCGCTACTTCGTCGACGGCAACGTGAAGCTCGAAGGCGAACTGTCCTTCGCCAGCGGCGAAAACGACACCGACGCCGACGACATGGACGTCTGGGGCTGGGGCCTGCGTTACGAGCGCGCCGTGCCCAGCATGGATGCCGGTCTCTTCATCGCCTACCAGGGCAACTATTACGACAGCAGCACCGAGGCGCGCACGCTGACCGAACACACGCTCAAGCTCGGCCTAAGCTTCGCGTTCGGCATCGAGGGCCAGAAATACGTCGACCGCCACGGCGCCACGCTGGACCTGCCGATGGTGACGCGCTGGTCTGCCTATGGCGTCGACATGCTCGACAACTGAAGCGCGCTACGCCGCAGGCTTAGGCGCGGTCTCAATAGGACCGCCTGCCAAGTCATCCTCGCTCTCAAGCGGATGCCCCACCCGCTCGCCCAAGATAGTGCCGGCCGCCGTACGCTCCTCGATGATGCGCCGCAGCTCGCGTTGTTTGGCCTCGTCGAGCGGAAAGCGCCACATCACGGCGGCCACGAGCACCGACACGACCGTCGGCGGCAGGATGTAAAGCCACATCATCGCGTTGATTGCATCGGGCGTGTTGGGTTTTGTCGGTTCAAAGCCGATCAACGCCAGCGTCCAGAACGTCAGCCCGATCGCGATCGAGTACCCCGCCTTGTTCGTCAAGGCCAGCAGCGCAAAGTAGACGCCCGCGCGCGCCTGCCCCGTCTCGACATGATCGTGATCGGCGACGTCGGCCATGATCGCACGGAAAAGGAACGGACCGACGGCCATGTTCGCGCCGAAGAACGTCCACAAAATCGCCGCCGGCCAAAACTGCCCATGCGGCAGCAACAGGATGCACGGGATCAGCACCGCATTGACGAGCGAGGAATAGGTCAGCGTTTGGTGCTTGCCCAGCTTCCGGGCGATCCACACCATCGGCGGAATAAGAACGACGCCCATCGCAAAATAGATAAGCAGCAGAACGTTCGCCTGCTGACCGAGCCCAAGCCCCGCCGTCGCCATAATCAGAAACAGCGTCGCCACCGTCCCCGTCGAAAGCCCGGCGATAAGATCGCAGAACAGCACATAACGCAGCGGTGTATTCGTCCAAATCGCAGCCATGGCGACCTTGAGCGGCATGTGGGGCGTCACCGGGGCTTCGCGCTCCGGCACGGCAAAGACCGCGATCCCCACGCAAATCGGCAGCGTGATGATGACGAACCACCCCATCGACGACACCTGCGCCACCCGATCGGTACCGACGCCCAATTCGTCGCCGAAATTCTGGATCAGAACCGGCAAGATCAGAACGGCGATCGACCCGATGATATAGGCCGCCTCGCGCGAAGCGGTGACGCGCGATCGTTCGTGATAATCGCCGGTCAGTTCTCCACCCCACGCAAGATGGGTGATCGTCAGCATCGTCCAGCCGATGAAAAGCACGACGAGCGACACCACGGCGACCGGCCAAGTCGTCCCAATAGCCGGCATGAACACGAGAACCGCCGCGAGGATGAGGATGGGAACACTCATCACCATCCAAGGCTTCCGCCGGCCCCATTTGGTGCGGAGCTGGTCCGACATAACGCCCATCACCGGATCCAAGAAAATGTCCAGGAACCTGGGCAAGAGGAATACTGTCCCCGCAATTGCGTATCCCATCCCGACCTCGGCCGCGTAAAACGGCGGGAGATGAACCGCAAGCGGCAGTCCCATCGCCGCGATCGGCAGGCCGGGCAGCGAATAGGCCGCCAGCCAGGAGGCGCGGACCTTGTCGCTTTTGGCGGCGGCGGAACCTGAGGGGGACGACATTCTTAGGGGCACTCCTCCGATAGCCGATGGTGGAGTTCAAAGTCCCCATCTTTAACCCTGCGACTATGACCCGCCGTCATACGCGCCGCTAGCCGCTTGACAAATCCGCGATTTGTGAGCCGCTCACGGCATTTTGAGAACGGCATGTTCATGGAACCCGCCCCAGGAAGCTCGCGGTTAGGGTCACACTCGTTACAAAACCCCGCTTGCAAGTGAAGGCATTGTCGACTTTAAGTATCCACGCTGCCCCTCGTATCGATTCCGTGACTCTCGTTTCGGATTGACGAAGCAACGTGCGGACATTTTGCCATTTGTGTCAGCCGCGCCACAGGGGCTTCCGGCGAGGCTTGCCGGTTCACCATGTCCCCACAACACTTCCAAACGCGACGGTTCGTCCTGGACGTAGGGCTCCATTCTAGAATAGTACTTTTTATCACATTCATTCACTGGAGTCCTTAGTTGCATGGCACGTAGAGCGAAATCAGAGTCACAAGAGGAACGCGCAGTCGTCGCAACGACCGGAGATCACTTGGTCGATCTCACCGTAAACTTGGTCTCCTCTTATGTTGGCCGGAATCAAGTGCCGCTGCAGGACGTTCCGGGCTTGATCAAAATGTTCCATGGTGCACTCGCGCAAGCCGCAGGCATGGGCGCGCAAGCCGCCGCCGAGAGCGACCGCAAGCCTGCCGTGCCTGTAAAGAAGTCCGTCACCGACGAATACATCGTTTGTCTTGAAGACGGTAAGAAGCTGACGATGCTGAAGCGCTACTTGCGCACGCATTACAACATGTCCCCGGAAGAATACCGCAAGAAGTGGGATCTGCCGCACGACTATCCCATGGTCGCGCCCGCCTATGCGCGTCTGCGCTCGGCCTTCGCCAAGAAGATCGGCCTGGGTCGCGTTCCTGTCGCACGCGGCCGCCGCTCGAAGATCGCCTAACGAACGACTTGCAGTTTCAAACGCCGCCGCGCTGAAAAGCCGGTGGCGTTTTTGTTTGGTGCCCTCTGCCGGACTCGAACCGGCACGTCCTCGCGAACGACGGATTTTAAGTCCGTTGCGTCTACCAGTTCCGCCAAGAGGGCATTGACCCGCGAGTCGCGAACCTAGCCTCACCCCGCCCCCTCCACCAGAGGCTCGCCGCCCACAGCGCGAACCATGGTAGCCAAGGCCTCCCGCACCTCCGCAAGCCGCGCCGTGTCGTTCCCGCGCGCGACAAGACTGGTCCCAAACCGCCCGTCACGTGAGAACGGATAGCTGCCGAGCGGCACGTCCGGATACGTCTTCTGCAACGCCGCCAGCCCCGCCGCGATCGCCCCCTCGCCAAGAAAGACGCTCACCGTCACCGCCGTCAGCGCCCGCCCCGCCACCAGCCGCCGCCGCACGTCTTCCAGCATCGCCTGCATCACCGCCGGAATCCCCGCCATCACGAACACGTTGCCCAGCTGAAATCCTGGCGCCGCCGACAGCGGATTGGCGATCAAACTCGCGCCGTAGGGTATGCGCGCCATCCGCTGCCGCGCCTCGTTGAAGCCCCCGATATTCATCGACGCATAGCGCGCGGACAGCGCCGCAAACACACCCGGATGAAGATCGATCCCCGTCCCGAACGCCGCCGCCATACAGTCGGCAGTGATGTCGTCGTGCGTCGGCCCGATCCCGCCGGTGGAAAACACATAGTCGTAACGCCCGCTCAGAGCGCGCACCGCCGCCACGATCTCGGCCTCGATGTCGGGCACGACACGCGCCTCGCGCACCGGAATCCCGATCTGCCCCAGCCACCGCGCGATATAGCCGGTGTTGGTATCCTGCGTCCGCCCCGACAAAATCTCGTCGCCGATGACGAGAATGGCGGCGCCCCGCGTCCGCGATAGCATTTTCCTCAACCTTTAAGAGACATTAGCCAACACCCGGTATCGTCCTATATTATGTCCGTCCATTCGAACATCGGTCCACTGAAAGAGCTTCGCGAACAACGCATGTCCTACGTCCCCACCATGGAAATCGCCGCCACGCGCACCTCGGGCGCCATCAAGCTGCACGGGCCCGAAGCCTTCGCCGGCATGCGCAAGGCCGGCCGCGTCTCCGCCGAATGCCTCGACATGCTGGCCGCGAAGGTCGTCCCCGGCGTCACGACGCAGGAGATCGACGACCTCGTCTACGACTTCGTCAGCGCCAAGGGCGCCCTGCCCGCCACCATCTTCTACCGCGGCTACCGCCACGCCAGCTGCACGTCGATCAACGAAGTCGTCTGCCACGGCATGCCCAGCGACCGCGAGCTGAAGGACGGCGACATCATCAACATCGACGTCACCTCGATCGTCGATGGCTGGCACGGCGACACCAGCCGCATGTACCTGGTGGGCGACCCGGTGCTGAAAGCCCGCCGCCTCGTCGACGTGACGTACGAAGCGATGATGCGCGGCATCCAAGCGATCAAGCCCGGCGCCACCACCGGCGACATCGGCCACGCGATCCAAGCCTACGCCGAAGCCCACTCGTACGCCGTCGTGCGCGATTTCTGCGGCCACGGCGTCGGCCAAGTCTTCCACGACGCGCCGAACATCCTGCACTACGGCCGCTCCGGCGCCGGTCTCGCCCTGCGTGAAGGCATGATCTTCACTGTGGAACCGATGATCAACGCCGGCAAATACGCCGTGAAGCTGAAGAACGACGGCTGGACCGCGGTCACGAAAGACCGCTCGCTCTCCGCCCAGTTCGAACACACGGTGGGCGTGACGGCGACAGGCGTCGAGATCTTCACCGCCTCGCCCCTCGGCCTGCACAAACCGCCCTACGCCTAATGCCGCGGCGCGGCCTTTCCGACGCGTCATCACCGGCGGACCTCCCGCACTACATCGGCCACCGCAGCCGGCTCCGCGAACGTTTGCGCGAAGGCGGCGAAGACGCGCTGCCCGACTATGA
>JAEUMM010000277.1 GCA_016792645.1 Alphaproteobacteria bacterium
CGGCGGCGGCTAACGTCGCTTCGCGATCGTTCGATCGACATGGCCCCGGACGCGACAACGTCCGGGGTTTTTTATTGCGGCAACTGGTTGGCTGACGGCGCCCCGATATCCTTGCAGACGGCGGCGATGGAGGCGGCATCCCGCGTACCGCGCGCGCCTTGCGTCGGACGGGTCAGCGAGAGCATCCGTTGAGCTACCTGGCGCGTGAAGTGCTTGCGTTCTTCGGGCGTCAGGCGCGCGACGACGTCGGCGATCGTCGCTTCGCGTGCGCGGGCGACGGCGATATCGGCTTCCGTCACGTGGGCGAGCGCGGCGCGGAAGGACGCCTCATCGAACGGCTCGGCGCGGAAGACGCGGAACATCGCGCGGCGCGCTTCGACAACGTCTTGGCCGAGCTTACGGAACTCCGGCACGCGGGCGGCCAACGCGTCGCACATTTTCAGCGCACCCGACTGAGGCAGCATTTGCAGCACCACGTCGGGGCGCAGACCGCCCTGCCCGCCGCCCATCGCGCCGGCGGCGATGCGGTTGCGGGCGACGATGAGGCCCATCACGATGACGCCGATCAGGAAGACATTCAGGCACAGCGAGCCGATCAGCCAGAAGCTCCAGCGGCGTGGTTCGCGGGTCGGGGCATCGCTCATATGCCGTCTCCCATGTCGGCCCAGTCGGCATCGCCACCGCTGAGGGCGATCAGCGCCGGATCAACTGCCGTGTCATTCACGCCGGCGAGTCCCGGGAGCGCCGCACCGACTGCCAGACCCAATGCTAGTGAGCACGCGACGGCGGCTGCCGGGACCCAGCGCATCGTAAACCACGGCGCGCGCTGCTTGGCGGTCCGCCCGGGGAACGTGGCCAGGATACGGTCTTCGAGCGCGCGGGTCGCGGGTTGCGTTTCGGCGGTGTCGAGCAGGCGGTCGAACGCCGTCGCCTCGTGCAGCATGTCGCGCGCCTCAGCCGATTGCTCGGCGAACAGCAACGCGGCGACGCGTTCGGCTTCCGGCCAGCGCGCCGGATTGGCGCCGTAGGCTTCGACAAGGGTTCTAAATCGTTCGATGTTCATCGGCACGTCTCACTCTTTTTCGTTCTTGTTGAATACGTCGTTGCTCAAAGGCTTCAGTGATTTCTTCAGCGTACGGCGGCCGCGCGAGAGAAGACTTTCCATCGCCTCGACGCTCACGCCCATGATCGCGGCGGCGTCGATATTCGTCAGGCCCTGGTAGTGGCAGAGCACGACCGCCTCCCTCTGGCGATCGGGCAGTTGTTGCAAGGCGTCGTTCACTGACTTGGCGAGTTGCGCGTCGACCAGTCTCGCCACCGGCGTCGGCGCGTCGTCGGCCATCTCGGGCACGTCGTCGAGGTGCGAGGTCGGGCGGCGGCGCAGGCGGTCATAGCAGAGGTTGATCGCGACGCGGTGCAGCCAGGTTTCGAACTTCGCTTGGCCCGGTTGCCAGCGCGCGGCGTGCGTCCAGACCCGGACGAACACATCTTGCGCCACGTCCTCGGCCTCTGTGTGATCGTTCAGCATACGCCGGCCCAGGTTCAAGATCTTCGGCAGATGACGCGCCATGATTGCGCGCGCGGCTGTGCGATCGCCGTTTGCCACGCGCGCGACAAGCTCGCCATCCGGATCGTCGATCACCCGTCTTTGCCCAGACTCAGCCTCGTCCCGATAGTGTCGAGGGCGGATGGTGATCGCCAGGT
>JAEUMM010000324.1 GCA_016792645.1 Alphaproteobacteria bacterium
TTGCGCGCCGTGAAAGCCGCGGCCCTCGTCGAATACAACGCCAAAGATTACGTCGAATACCTGCGCAAGGTGTTCAAGAACGACCCCAAGACGATGGACGTCCTCGAACACTGGGGCGCCGAAGAGGTCCAGCACGGCGACGCACTGGGCCGCTGGGCCGAGATCGCGGACTCGACCTACAATTTCAAAGAGGCCTTTGCCCGCTTCCGCGAAGGCTACACGCCGGAGCATTTCGTCAACGCTGACGGCTCCGTCCGCGGCAGCCGCATCGGCGAACTCATCGCGCGCTGCGTCGTCGAATGCGGCACGTCCTCCGGCTACACCGCGCTGCGCGACGCGACGCAAGAACCGGTGCTGAAACAAATCTCAGGCCTGATCGCGGCCGACGAGTTCAAACACTACCGCCTGTTCTACGATCTCATGCACGCGCAGCCGGAAAAGCCCCCGGGCTTCTGGCGCCGCCTCTACATCGCCGCCACCCGCCTGCACGAGGCCGAAGACGACGAACTCGCCTACGCCTACTACTGCGCCAACGTCCCGGCCGACAAAACGGACGAGATCAAATACGACCGAAAGTCGTTCCACCAGCAGTACCAAGCCTGCGCGATGTACATGTACAGACGTCCCCACATCGAGCGCGCAGTGGCCATGATCGGCCGTGCCATTGGCCTGCACCCGGAATCCCGAATGGTGAAACTCGCCGGCCGCGGCTTCTGGGAAGTCCTGCGCTTCCGCAACTGGACCGCGGGCGCCGGCGCCAAGGCCGCCTAACGCCGCGTGGTCTCGGCGAACGAAGCCCGCATCGGGACGGCCGCCTGATCCAACAGCCGATCGAGATTGTCGCCGGCGAACTCCCAGTTCGCGAGCGATTTGAGAAACGCACGCACATAGTCCGCGCGCCGTCCCTGGTGGTCCAGCACATACGCATGCTCCCACAGGTCAAGCCCCAAGAGCGGCGTCTCGCCAAACGCAATCGGTGTGTCGCTATTGGCGGTCGTGCGAATGGCAAGCGACCCGCGCTCCACGACCAGCCAGGCCCATCCGCTGCCGATCAAGCCCGTCGCGGCCGCAACGAACGCGCGCGAAAAACCGTCGAACCCGCCAAAGCGCCGATCGATCATCTTCGCGAGAAGGCCGCTCGGCGCACCGCCGCCCGGCCGCATGGAGCGGAAATAGAAATTGTGATTCCATGTCTCCGCCGCCGCTTGGAACAGCCCGGCCTGCGCCTGACGTCCGGCCGTTTCGACGATGATGTCTTCAAGTGACGCGCGTTCCAACGCTGTCCCCGTAACGGCGGTCCGCACCGTCTCGGCGAAAATGCGGTGATGATGCGCGTGATGCAGCTGCACGCTCGCGCGCGACAGATGCGGCGCCAGCGCGCCTGCGTCATACGGCAGGGCCAACAAAGTAACGCTCATGAGGTCTACCCGAACGGCCCCCCAAGGGCCAAAGTCGGCGGCAGTATGAGCACCCTTCGTCGCAAAGAAATCTCAACTCGCGGTGACCTCTGTCGCAAGCTGTATCGCCCGCGCGGCCTTGCGACCGGTCAGCGACAAAAGTCGCTAAATATCTGGCCAATACGACATTTGCACGAAGCGGTTAACGTTGCGCGTCGCACAGCAACACGCGCGCCTCACGCACGCTTTATTGCGCGCGTGGCAACATAGCAGTTCATCAGCCGGTGGATCGGCGACGGATCGTCGGGCCATCCGTCCTCATACATCTCGGCGATCACGAAACCGGCATCCGTCTGCCCGCCGATCTGATCGCCGAGCGTATGCCCGTATTCCAACGTCCCGTCGTCGGCGCGTAAAGCCAGAAGCTCTGCATCATCTGGATAGTCCGCCGGCGAAAACGGCGCCCGATACTTCAAGACCACGGCGCCCTCGCGCTCCGCCGCAAGGTCCAGCATGAAGACGACGGGATTGACGAACCCCGACAGCAGCGCCCCGCCGCGCTTCAACACGCGGTACGCCTCGCGCCACACCGGCCGGATCGACGGCACGAAGCAATTCGAACACGGATGAAAGATCAGATCGAACGTCTCGTCCGCAAACGCGGAGAGATCGCGCATATCGCCTTCGACCAGCGTGATCGAAAGCCCCTCGCGCGCCGCAACCTCGGCGTCGCGCGACAGCTGCACCGGCGAATTGTCGAAGATCGTGACGTCGGCGCCGGCGGCCGCCAGACACGGTCCCTGCTGCCCGCCGCCGCAGGCAAGCCCCAGCACACGCTTGCCGCGCACGTCGCCAAGCCATGTCGCCGGCACCGGTGTCGTCGGCGTCAGCAGCAACGACAGCGCGCCGTTTCGCGCGCGCGCAATCACGTCGCGATCGACCGGCACGCTCCATTGATTGTTCGCCCGCGCCAGTTTGTCCCACGCGCGCTTGTTGTGCGCGACGACGCTCTCGCCTTCGAATGTCTCGCTCATCGCGCTTGGGCCTCCTGGCATCGCGGCGTAGATGGGCCTAACGTTGAAACCGATTCAAGGCCTGCGCGCCGTGCGGGGCCGCCTCAAGGGAGACGACGATGTTGAAGCTCACAACCGCCGCCGCCATTCTCGCGCTCGCGAGCCTGCCGATGACCGCGCTCGCGGCGACATCCGCGGATGGCGCCTTCCAAGTCGCCAATATAGCGCCGCCCGAAGAACCCGCGCCGCCCGCAACCCCGGCCGAGCAGCCGGCAGCCGATCCCGCCGCCCCGCCCGCGACGCCTGAAGCACCGGCCGGCGAAACGCCGACGCCGCCCGACGCGCCCAGCAGCACCGAGCCGCCGGAAGTGATCGAAGGGACAACCCCGCCCGCCGAAGCCGCGCCGCCCGCCGAGGCCGCAGCCGAAACGACGGACGCCGCCGCCACCGCCGAGGCCCCGCCCGCCGAAGCCTCGAGCAACATGGGCACGATCATCGGCGTGATCGCCTTTCTCGTCGTCGCCGCCGGCGCCGGCTACTGGTTCATGAACCGCAAGGCGTAAGCCTGCGCCAGACGAAAACGGGGCGCGGGTCGGCGAACGATCCGCGCCCTAAATTTTGCGTCAGTGTCCGGAAGACGCCGCCTGCGCCGCCTCCGGCGCGCCCGCGCTCACCGCCGCTTCCGCTTCGTCCGCGGCGCTAAGATCCTCGACGCTGCCGTCCAATCCCATCAGCAGCAATTGCGTGCGCAGCTGCGGAAACTTCCGCCCGACCTCCGCCCGCAACTGATGCAACAGCGTTCGATGCAAAGCCGTCTCGCGTCCGTGATGCGCGATCGGCTCGGTGCCATAGACGATCTTGAACGCGCCGCAATCGCGATGATCGACGACGATAAGCTCGCTCACGTGATGCAGTTGGAT
>JAEUMM010000368.1 GCA_016792645.1 Alphaproteobacteria bacterium
CAGGGCCCTCGGACACACCGCCTTGCCACGACCTTTTTTCAGGTCACGGGGCCAGCGGCGCAACGAATTACAAGCACAAAATTCCGCATAACGGCAGTTTCCAGCAAGAATATTACGAAACTTCTAACCCCAGTGCTGCACTGCGTCAAGAGGCAAACGCAGGCCTTGAACAGCGTATGGTCGCGCACGTCTTTGAGGGATCATCCGATGCTCAAAACCGCTCTCGCGGCCGCAGCCATAGTGCTGTCGGTCCAAATTGCCGCCAGCGCACCGCTGGAGACGACACCGGTGGGCCGCATCTTCCACTACTTGCGCACCAATATCGATGGCACAGAGCCTGAGCACATCCACGTCTTCCGGCCCGACGCTACGCACATCGAAGTCTACAAGATGCAGGAGAAGTGCACGAGCGCCGCGCTCGTCACCGCTGATCTGGATCTCGCGCTGGGCTATGCACCGCGCATCACCGGCGGTCGGCTCGAACCGAATGCAAAACACAAGCAATTCGCGTTCATCACCTCCGACGTCCCAAAGCGCACCATCACGATGCGCATCGACTTGAGCGATTCGGTGATCGTTGACGCGCCGAAGGAAATCAAACAACAAGCGACGGCAAACGCGCCTTTTCACATTTACGATTTCGACTTGAGCGACCTCACGATCTTCGGACCAGGTCTTACGAAGGCCGCTAAGGCCTTCAACTTCGACCTTTTGCTGCTGTGGCCGCCACATCCCGACCGCAAACTGCGATATCTCGGTCGCGCCGATTTCTGGTTCAGGGGCGAAGAGCAGCGCGACGGGCGGGCCGTGCGCCGCTATGAAGCCTCAGGCCCCGCCTTCGTCGGCAACGGCGGACCGATCTGGTTCGACAAAGCCGAAGGTCACATCGTCGACGCGGAATGGAAGATCCCGAACCACGCCGAGTACAAGGATTTCAAGCTGAAGCTGCAAGGCATCGACGACGGAGGAGCGGAAGCCTGGAAGCGCCTCCTCACCGCACACTTCGAAGGGTGCAAATAATGACTACCGATCTCGTACGATCTTTGAACGAATTCGCACGCAACAAGCATCCAGGTCTTGTCGGTGTCGAAATCGAAACATGCGAACCGGATCTCGTCACCGGGCGCATGGTCGTCGGCCAAGAGGTCGTCGCCGGGAACAACATGGTCTGGGCGCCTGTGATCATCACGCTTGCCGACTGGCTGTGCGCGGCCGGCATGTCGCCGAATCTGCCCAAAGGCGCAGGCTTCACGACGATCGAGCTCAAATCGAATTTCCTAGGCACCGCTGCCGTCGGCGAAACCGTTACCGGGCGCGCGACGCCCGTACACAAAGGCAAGACGACCCACGTCTGGGACGCGGTCATCCGCAACGAAACAAAAGATAAGACGATCGCCCTCTTTCGCTGCACGCAGATGATCCTTCATCCGCGCACTTAAAAGGCGTGCCTACTCCAACTCCCGCTCGATGATCGTGGCCATTTCGCCCACGTCGCTGCGCTCGATCACGGACCAATCGGGCATCTGATGCCGAAACCACGTCATCTGCCGCTTCGCATAGCGGCGCGTTTCGACGATCGCCTGCTCCACCGCTTGCTCAAGCGAAACGCGCCCTTCGAGATGCGCCATCAACTGCGGCACGCCCAACGCCCGCGCGGCAGGCGCGTCGCTCGCGATACCACCGTCGCGCAGCGCGCGCACCTCGTCGAGGCCGCCCTGCTCCACCATCGACCGAAAACGCCGCGCGATCCGCTCAATGAGCCAATCGCGATTGGGCTTCAGCACGAACCGCGCGAGATCGCCCGTTAGCGCCGGCACGCCCTTCAGCGCCTGCCATTCGGCGAGCGATTGCCCCGTCGCTTCGATCACTTCCCACGCACGCACGATGCGCTGACTGTCCCCGGGATTGAGCCGCGCCCCCATCACCGGATCTCGCGCCGTCAGCTCGATATGGAAACGCTCATTCCCAAGCTCGCTGAGTTTCTGCCGCGCCTCGACACGTATGGACGCGTGAATTTCCGGCACCGGCGACAAGCCTTGCAACAGCGCCGCAAAATAGAGCCCCGTCCCACCCGCGAAGATCGGCATCAACCCCTTCGCCCGCGCATCCGCCAAAGCGGTCTTCGCCGCCTCAAGCCAATGCCCGACCGAAAACGGCTCGAACGCACTCACGAAACCGTAGAGATAATGCGGCGCCAGCTTCTCCTCGTCGACGTCCGGCCGCGCCGACAACACACGCAGCTCGCGATAGACCTGCAACGCGTCCGTATTGATCACCGCCCCGCCGTAGTCGCGCGCCAGCTTCGTCGCCAGCGCGGACTTGCCGCTGGCGGTAGGCCCTGCAATAAGGACGGCATAAGGCGCGCCCATCGTCGCTCCACATCAACAAACGCAAATCGCCCATGGACTATACGCTGGTTCTGACGGCAGCGCTCGGCGCGCTGGATGACGCCTGTGTGAAGACGGTCGCCGATGTCGCGCGCATAACGCCGCATTGGCTCTCGCCCGGCACAGCCTGCGAGTTCCGCGTGGCCGACCCGAAGATCGTCGACACCGCACGTGCAGCAATCGGCGGAACGCGCGCCGACGTCAACGTCGTCGCCAACGAACGGCGCAAGAAGCAGCTCCTCATCGCCGACATGGACTCCACGATCATCGGCTGCGAATGCATCGACGAGATCGCCGACTTCGCCGGCATCAAACCGCAAATCGC
>JAEUMM010000405.1 GCA_016792645.1 Alphaproteobacteria bacterium
CGCAGCGGTGAAACCCAAGGCGCGGTTGACGCTCGCCTACGGCACGCAGACGTGGCCACATCTCTTGGTGCGCACGATGCTCAGCGAGCAGTTGTTCCGTGCCATGACGATTTTGTCCGGGCACCCGTACCACCGCCCATAGCGGGCGGTTCTCAATGCATCGGTCCGTAGGCGGCGGGGAAGTCCGCGATGCAGAGATTTTGCGTTCCGGGCGCGAGCGCAAAGCGGCTGGCATGCGTGCCGTCGTCGCGCAGATCGTGGATGACGAAGCCGACTTCCTTGCGGCCATAACGGGGCTGACGCGTGTCGGGTATGTGGTAGGCCGTTGACGGCGCCCATACGTGACGACCGCCTTTGACTTCGGTTTCGCGGAACTGATGGACGTGACCACAGGCGACAAGCGCAGGCCGCGTTGCACCAAATGCGTTCAGGAGATCGCGGCGCGAGGACGGATTGAGGAAGCGGCCGCCGATCACATCCTCCCGCTCGTGAAGGTCGAAGAGCGGCTTGTGAATGAAGAGCGCAATTCGCCGCTCGCGCGCACCGGCAACGGCTTCGGCGACGAACGCGGCCTGTTCATCGGCGGCGGCGAGAGCGCCCGCATAGAGCTGTGCATTGACGCCGATGAGCCGCCACGCCGGCACGTCAACGTGCCACCAGTCGCGGCCGAAGTGGCGCAGATAGCGAGCGCGGCCGTCCGCGTCGAGCACGTGATGAGCGTTCGGGACATCGGCGTTGTCGCCGACGTCGTGATTGCCGGGGATGCAAAGATACGGGACGCGAAGCGCGTCGTGCAGGCGGCGCGCCTCGACCAAGTCGTCTTCGTGCGACGAGCCGTCGAGCGCGATGTCGCCGGTGTTGATCACAAGGTCGGGCAGTTCGTGCGTCAGCGCCTCGCCGACGCACTTGAAGTTTTCAACGAAGAACGGCTTCTGCGCGCTCAGATGCGTGTCGGAGATCTGGGCGATGCGAAAGGTCATGCGCCAGCGTAGGAGGCGATTGTGACGGTTGTCTAATCACGACGCGGGCCGGTGATTCACGTCTGTCGTAACGGCAGGCGCGTGCCTACCGACGGCTTGCGCGAAGCGGGCGTGATATTGCGGGTGTTCGGTGCCCATCCAGCGGTCCCACCAGGTGAAGTAGAGGCCGTAGTTCCAGCCAGCTTGCGCGTGGTGCAGATCGTGGTGCGTCGTCGAGGTCAACCAATCGAGCAGCGGGCGTCCGTCCTTGCGCGCGGGCATGATCTCGTAACCCGAGTGGCCGAGCGTGTTGCGCACGATCTGATGCACGACGAAAAGACCGACCGCGGGCCAAGGCGTCGGCACAAGCAGCACCCAGATCGGCACGAAGCTTCCCATCGCCGCGGCTTCGGCGAGGTCGAAGCTGTAGGCGGTGAAGGGCGAGGGGTTGTGGCTCAAATGGTGGCGGCGGTGGAAGCGGCGGAAGAGCCGCGGGTCATGCATGGCGCGATGGACCCAATAGAAATAGGCGTCGTGGGCGACGATCATGAGAGCAAGGCTGGTCCAGAACCACAGATCGCCCCATGAGGCGGCGAGCTGCGGACCGGTCAGCCAGCCTGTTCGCTCCATCACGAAAGGGATGAGGGCGATGGTCGAGAAGATGGCGACGGAGCGCAGAGAGATCAGGAATTCGATCACCAGCTGGCGTGCCGGTGGAGACGCCGGGCGGATCTTGCGGGCCCTCATGACCCCGGCGAGCAGGACCCAAAGGACGAGCCAGACGCCGATCGCAAAGATGGCGTAGCGGCTGACGTCGTGAGTCATGTTGGACAGCCATTGGCCGGCTAGGACATTCAGGAAGTCGGACATTGTGGGCTCCTTGGCGTGGGTGCCCGCACAAGGTGACGACCTGCCCTGCCCTAGTCTCGCCGATGGCGGAAATGCTTGGCCGTTTTCGGAATCAAGCAGTGTTTTCGGGATTCGGCGAGGCCGTTTCGAAGGCTTTCTTGCGCCATTCGGTCGGTGTCGCGCCGGTTGCTTCCTTGAACGCGCGGTTGAAGGGGCCGAGCGAGCCGAAACCCAGATCAAAGGCTATGGCTGCGACTGTCGTTCGCGTTTGTGCCGGATCGCACAAGATGCGTTTCGCCGCCTCGATGCGGCGGGCGTTGACGTATGCCGCGAAGTTGCGATGGCCGAGGTGGTCGTTGATGAGACGGCGCAGGCGGTGTTCGGGCGTGCCGACTTGCTCTGCCAGGGCTGCGATGGTGAGGCCTTCCCGGCGCCAGGCCTCGCCCCTGCCCATGGCTTCGGCTAGGCGATCGAGGGTCAGGCGGTCGGCGGGGTCCAGGCGCGGGCCGTCACGTTCGGCGCGCACGGGCGGCGCCGCGGCGCCCAAAAGCGCGGGGCGCGCGTCGAGGAAGACGAAGCAGCCGGCGAGGCAAAAGAAGGCGAGCGTTGCTGCGCCGGCGATGCCATACCAGGCGGCGTAGGCGCCGTAGCTTTCGCCGATCTCAAAGCCCGAGAGCACGATGGTGTAGATCGCGACGACCGCCATGAAAGGGCCGCGCAACCTGCGGCGCGCTTCGACGAGGTCGCCTCGCCAGCTGCGATAAATGACGAATAGCGCGTGAGCGGCAAGCGCGATCTCGATCAGGTTGTGGGCGATCCAGATGTTGGCCCTGAGCGGCTGAGTCGCGACGATGCCGGCGATCGCCACGATTGTGAGAATAGCTGCCGGCAGCAATGTCACCGGCGTGATCTTGCGATCCTCGAACAGCACGAAGACGAAGAGCCAAAAATAACCCCCGCCGCCGATTGAGAGTAGGCGAACGGTCGCGCCGGCGTAACCTTCCGCGTCGCGCCAATCAGGGGACGACGTCAGGACATAGGCCATCACGCTTGCGCAGAAGAGAAGGCCTGCGATGCGGATCGACAGACCCGGGCCCGATCGGGCGAAAGCGACCGCCGTTGCGCACAGCGCGCCGATGGCCACGCCGCGCAGCAGAATTTCCGTCAGTTGCCAGTCTGCGAGCAATGTCCCTCTTCCCCCACAAGGCCTTGCGATCCAATGCGTGCAGGTCGATTTCCGCTACGGGCAAATACAATCGAACACCGCGAGGGCGCAACGGTTTGTGCGTTTTGAGAACCGGGAATAAACTCTCGATCTGCGTTTTGTCGTTTGGGGAGAGCCTTATGCGTCGCGCGGTCTTGCTGTCGTTTGTCTTGTCGCTGGCGCTGAGCGCCCGCCCCGCTTTCACCGCCGACTTCAGCGGTGACATGGAGTCCGTGCGCAAATTCATTGCGATGGACACATCCTATTCGCCGAGTGAGCGTGCGACGGCGGAGAAGGCGTACGCGGAGCTCAAGACCAAGGCCGGCAACATGTCGCCAGCCGCGTTTCAGCTCGCGGTCGCGCACATCGCCGCGCTGGCGCACAACGGGCACACGATGCTTCTGGCCGGTGTTTGGCCGCATCAGTTTGCGCGCACGCCGCTTCAGTATCATGCCTTCGCCGACGGGCTTTATGTCGTCAACGCGCCCGCCGACATCCGCGACATCATCGGCGCGCGGGTGACGAAGATCGACGGACGCGACGTGCGCGAGGTCATGCAGGGCTTTGGCCGCTACTATGGCGGGCGCGAGGGCAAGCGCGACGAATGGGCGCCGTTCTTTCTGGAGTCGCCCGCGATGCTGCACGAGGCGGGATTTGCGAAATCTGCAAACCGCGTCGACGTAGAGTTCAAGCTTTCGAACAATGCGCCGGCGGGATTGACGCTTGAAGCGAAGCTCGATCCGCCGAAGGGTGAGATGTTCGATTATTTGGATCACTCGCGCCTGGTGCTCTATGCCGGCGACAACGTAGCGAAACCTTCGGCGATACCGCTTTATCTCAGCGCGCCGGAGCGGGCGTTCCTTTACGCCGAGTTGCGCGACTTGGATGCGCACTATGTGCAGTGGCGGCTCAACAAGTCGTTCTACGATCAGAAGATCGATGCGTTCTTCGACACTGTGCGGGCGCGGCTGAAAGCGACGCGGCGCACGAACCTGATCGTCGACCTGAGGCTCGACGGCGGCGGCGACTTGAACACCACGCGCGACTTTCTGCAGGAATTGCCGACGCTGGTACGCGGCGACGGCAAGATCTTCATTCTGACGTCGGGCCGGACATTCTCGGCCGGCATCGCCAGCGCCGGGTATCTCAAGCAGGCTGCGCCCGATCGCGTCGTCATCGTCGGCGAGCCGATCGGCGACTATCTCGAGTTCTGGGCGGAAGGCGGTTTCATGGAGTTGCCGGTCTCGAAGGCCTTCGTCTTGCCGTCGACCGAGCGG
>JAEUMM010000427.1 GCA_016792645.1 Alphaproteobacteria bacterium
CGGCTTCTCGAGGAAGCAGGTGTCGCCGCTACGCCAGGTCACGACTTCGACCCGTTCGACGGCGACCGCTGGATCAGGTTCTCATACGCCGGCGCGCAAAGCGAAGTCGACAACGCGGCACCCACGCTCGTTGCCTGGTGCCGCGCACTGCCGAGAACTTGAAGGCCTACGCGTCAGGCTTCCGCTGCCACCAGCCTTTGCGCTGAGGCTGCTTCGGATCGGCCGCGGCATCCTCGCTCGGTTCCTCGGCCTTCGGTCCGCCGAAGCCGAAGAACGACGCGATGCTCGACCGCTCCGCCTTGGGCTCCTCGACAACGCGCGGCGCTTCAGGCTTTGGCGCGTCGGCATAAGCCGTCTCGCGCTGTTCGACCTTAGGCTCGCGGCGTGGCGGCGGTGGATCGAAACGTGGCGCGTCATAGCTGCGCGGGACAGCGCCCGGCGTCGTGTCGAACCCGCCCGTGCCCGGCCAATCCGGCGCGTCCAGCGCCTGAGCCGGCGTCGGCAAATGTCCTAGCGGCGAAGGCGCAGGTCCGCCCTGATAAGGCACGCTGCCGCCTTCTTCCGGACGCCGGCCGCGACGGCCTCGACGTCCGCGACGGCGTTTGCGACGCGGCCCATCGGCGCCGTTCTCGCCGGCCGCAGCCGGCGCATGCCCGCCTTCCAAGTTGCCGTCGGCATCGCCTTCAGCCTCGCCGTCCTCATCGTCATCACTCTCGGTGCTGGCGGCCGCCAGCGGACGATCCTCCGCAAACGGAGCATCAGGCTGAGGCCCAACGCCCGGCGGCTGTCCCTGTGACGGTCCGCGCTCGCGATCGCCACGATCACGACCACCGCGACGCCGGCGGCGCTTGCGGCGCTTGCCGTCGTCCTCGCCACCACGCGCAGCTTGAGAAGGTTGCTCGCCGTCCTCGCGATCATCCTCGACAACCGTGATATCGCCCGAGACATCGTCGTCCGCCGCCTCGTGAACGTCGTCGTCGTTCGCTTGCATCTCGCTTTCGACGGTCACCGCCGCGGCCGCGACCGGCTTGCGCGGCTCGAACGGCACGTTAGCGCCACGCTCGATCTCGTAGGCCGAAGCGGCCAGCGACGTCTTGGCTTCGACAAAAATGTAAACGCCGCGCCGGTCTTCGATCGCCGTCAACTGCGCGCGCTTGTGATTGAGAATGTAGAGCGCGATCTCCGGCGACACGCGCAGCGTGATCGCCTGCATCTTCTCGCGCTGACAATACTCCTCGACCGCGCGCAACACGCGCAAAGCCATCGAGCCCACCGAACGAATAACGCCGCGGCCTTCGCAGTGCGGGCAGGGGATCGTCGCACCCTCGACCATGCCGGCGCGCAAACGCTGGCGCGACATCTCCAGCAAGCCGAACGGACTGATGCGGCCCAGCTGAATGCGCGCGCGATCGTGCCGCAACGCGTCCTTCAACCGCTTCTCGACCGCCCGGTTGTTCCGGTGCTCTTCCATGTCGATGTAGTCGATGACGACAAGGCCCGCCAAGTCGCGCAACCGCAACTGCCGCGCCACTTCGTCGGAGGCCTCAAGGTTCGTCTTAAGCGCCGTGTCCTCGATGTGATGCTCGCGCGTCGACTTGCCCGAGTTCACGTCGATCGCAACCAACGCTTCCGTCTGATTGATGACGATGTAGCCACCCGACCGCAGACGCACGATCGGATTGAACATGCTGTCCAGCGCCGTCTCCACACCGAAGCGTTGGAACAGCGGCACGTGATCGCGATAATGCTTCACCGCGTCGGCATGGCTCGGCATCAACATGTTCATGAAGCTATGCGCTTCGTTGAAGCCCTCTTCGCCCTCGACCTGAATCTCGGTGACGTCTTTCGAATAGAGATCGCGGATCGTCCGCTTGATCAAATTGCCTTCTTCGTAGACGACGGTCGGCGCCGTCGAGCGCAGCGTCAGCTCGCGCACCGCGTCCCATTGGCGCATCAGATATTCGAAGTCGCGATTGATCTCCTGCTTCGTCCGGTTGGCGCCGGCCGTGCGGATGATCACGCCCATGCCTTCCGGCACCTCCAGCTCACCGGCCACTTCCTTCAGTTTCCGGCGATCCGAGACATTGTTGATCTTGCGCGAAATGCCGCCGCCGCGATCCGTGTTCGGCATCAACACGCAATAGCGACCCGCCAGCGACATATACGTCGTCAGTGCCGCGCCCTTGTTCCCGCGCTCTTCCTTCACGACCTGCACCAGCAGAACCTGCCGGCGCTTGATCACCTCTTGAATCTTGTACCGCTTCAGCGAGCGATAATCGCGCCGCGGCAGCTCTTCTTCCATTGCATCGTCTGCGCCCGCGGCTTCCGAGGCAGCGGTCTCAACCGCGGCCGCCGCTTCAGCCGGCGTGATGTCGACGACGACGGTATCGTCGCCGTCCGCCGACGCGTCGTCGCCGTCGAACGCGGGCTCGTCGCCGTCGTTCGGATGATCGTGCGCCTCGATGGCCGGCGCTTCATCGACCGGTGCGGCGCTCTCTTCCGTTTCCGGATCGTGGACCCAGACTTCGTCGACGCCCGTGGTCGCGACTTCGACGATTTCCGCGCCATCATCGCCGTTCAACGTCGGTTCCGACGGCGACATCGTCATGTCACCGGAACTCAGCGACGACGGAGCGCCATCGTCCTGTTCATTCGTCGCCTCGATCGCGGGCACTTCCGCGGGCTCATCGTCATCGTCGTCGTCATCCCGCCGCTGCGCAGCGCGGTTGGCGTCAAGCAGCGCCTGACGATCAGCCGTCGGGATTTGATAATAGTCCGGATGGATTTCCGAGAACGCCAGGAACCCGTGGCGATTGCCGCCGTAGTCCACAAAGCACGCCTGCAGCGAAGGTTCGACCCTCGTTACTTTGGCGAGATAGATGTTCCCTTTGAGGGGACGGCGTGACGCAGACTCGTAGTCAAATTCTTCGACTCTGTTTCCATCAAGTACGACGACGCGTGTTTCTTCCGGGTGGCTCGCGTCCACCAGCATTTTCTTCGACATTAACGAAATCTCCGGGAGCCGCGCGCGACAGGTCGTCTGATCGCGAGGCCTTGCCTCGCAGACCGCGCACACTGGCTGCCTCTGGGTTTGAAGTTTGAGAAACGCCGCTCAGCCAGCCGGAACAGTCAGGGACGAATCCGAGAACTCGCCCGCTCGTTGCTGGTGATGTGGCGAAAAACGACATGGGTGTATTGAGCCCCTCCACCGCATGCCCGGGGGTGGGCACGGCGGCGATGTGGAGTCTCGCGGACCTTGGGGTGCCGAGGCACGGCCGGCAGCGAAACACCGAATTTCCGACCCTGAAGACCTAAACCGCTACGATTCGAGTCCCGCTCAGGGCCGGGAAAAAGTTTTAGACGTGTTGGCCGGGTACCGCAACAAATGAAAGCACGGCTGAAATCTGCCGCATTCTCAGGCTAGGACTAGCGATCACCCGAACGAACGGGCATATCGTAGGCGATTCTTGGCTAACGGGTCGTCAACGGGGTGTGCGCGACGATCAGGGCCGGTCGAACAAAGTCTTAGAACCCGATTGATGCGCTGGAACTGGCACCGCCTGATCCTTGCCTTTGCATTGGCGTTGGCCGCCCCGGCGGTCGCGGCGCCTCCGCCCGTGGTCAGCGACGTGCGCGTCGCCCAGAACGGCAAGCACACAAGGTTCGTCCTGAACCTCTCGGAAAAGGTGGACTTCGAGATATTCACCCTGGCCGACCCCTACCGCATCGTCATCGACTTTCCCGAGGTTGCCTGGCGCCTGGACCCGGCAGCCACCCAGGCTTCCGCTGGTTTGGTGAAGGGCTTCCGCTTTGGGCTCTTTAAGCCCGGGCGCTCTCGGATGGTCATCGACCTGGCGTCCCCGGCGTCGATTAAGAACAAATTCCTCCTGCCGCCGGAGGGCGAACGCCGTTACCGCCTCGTCTTGGATCTGGGCCAAGTCGCGCGAAAAGAGTATCTCACAACCTCAGGTTGGCCCACCGACACGCACGCCGAATCGAGCTCGCCCGCCGAGACCGAGCCTGAAGTCGAGATGGCCGCCCGCGCCCCTGCCGCAAAGCGGGTCGTGGTGATCGACGCGGGTCACGGTGGCGTTGACCCAGGTGCCACCGGCGTCGACGGGACACATGAAAAGGACTTGGTCCTATCGCTGGCGAAAGCCCTCCGCGACGCGTTAGAGCGCTCCGGCAAATACGTCGTCGTCATGAGCCGGGACAGCGACATCTTCCTATCCCTCAAGGCTCGCGTAGCCGTCGGTCGCAAAGCCCGCGCCGACCTGTTCATCTCACTGCACGCCGACTCCGCGCCCGGCTCAATGGTCAGGGGAGCGTCGGTCTACACCCTCTCCGAACGGGCCTCCGACAAAGAAGCCGAGGCCCTGGCCAAATCCGAAAACCAGTCCGACATTATCGCCGGCGTCGACCTGACCAACGAAGCCGACGTGGTGACGAGCATCCTGATCGACTTGGCCCAACGCGAAACGAAGAACAGCGCGGTGAAATTCGCGCAGGTACTCGTTCCAGAGTTGCAAAGGGCAGGCGAGGTCACCCAGAAAAGCCATCGCTTCGCCGGGTTTGTGGTTCTCAAAGCGCCCGATGTTCCTTCCGTTCTGGTCGAGGTCGGCTATCTTTCGAACCGTCAGGACGAGTCGGTGATGAACACCAACCGCTGGCGCAAGCGCATGGCGGACTCGATCGCGCGTGCGGTCGATCGGTACTTCCGGACCAGCCGCGGCGACCACAAAGCCGAGGCGGAACCGTGAGGCCGGTAGGGCAGGGAAGTGTCCGGAAATGGAACGAAATTGCGACGTTCTGTACGTACCGAACAGGTTTTTAGCAGTAGCCCCGGCTGCCGCCGTGGTATAACCCGGCCCGAGCCGCGGGTTTAGCGCAGGATAGCTCACGTTCATGTATCGGTTTATCGCGTACACGCTTGGAGGAATCGCGGTCCTCACCATCTCGGTTTTCGCCGGGGTGGCGCTGTACTTGTACAAGCTCAGCCAGGATCTTCCCGACTACAGCACGCTGGCCGATTATCAGCCGCCGATCACCACGCGAGTCTACGCGAATGACGGGTCGCTGATCGCCGAATACGCGCGCGAGCGGCGGCTGTTCGTCCCGATTGAATCCATTCCGCGCCGTGTGATCGACGCGTTCCTCTCTGCTGAGGACAAAGACTTCTATTCCCACCCCGGCGTCGACCTGAACGGCGTGATGCGCGCCGTGGTCACGAACACCCAGAACTACATGTCCGGCGCCAATCGCCGTCCAGAAGGCGCTTCGACGATCACGCAGCAAGTCGCGAAGAACTTCTTGCTGACCAGCGAAGCCACGTTGGAGCGCAAGATCAAGGAATGGATGCTCGCCTTCCGCCTTGAGGACGCATACAGCAAAGACAAGATCCTGGAACTGTATCTCAACGAGATCTTCTTGGGCTCGGGCTCCTACGGTGTCGCGGCCGCAGCCTACAATTATTTCGACAAATCGCTCGATCAACTGACGATCGCCGAAACGGCATATCTCGCGGGCCTGCCGAAGGCGCCGTCGAACTACCACCCGATACGCCAAGCGCGCAAAGCGATCGAACGCCGGAACTGGGTGATCGAGCGTATGGCCGAGAACCAATTCATCGGCGACGAAGACGCGAAGAAAGCGGTCGCCGAAGACCTCGTCCCGCACTTCCGTCCGTCCGGTGCGCAATCGCCGGAAGCGCAATACTTCGCCGAAGAAATCCGCCGTTGGATTCAGCAGAACTACGGCGATCAGGCGCTCTACGATGGCGGCCTTGCCGTCAGATCCACCTTCGATCCGAAGCTTCAGCACTTTGGCACCACAGCGCTGCGCAAGGGGTTGATCGGCTACGATCGCCGCCACGGCTGGCGCGGGCCGGTCACGCGCGTCGATCTGTCGACCGAATGGCGCAAGACGCTCGCGGATATGCCGGCCCTTCTCGACGTGACGGAGTGGCGTCTCGCCGCGGTCACCGGGATGGTCGGCGATGCGGTCAAGATCGGCTTTGCCGACGGTACCGACGGCAAAATCCCGTTCGGCGAACTCAAATGGGCTCGCAAGTTCATCACCGATGAAAAGATGGGGCCCGAACCCAAAAAGGCCGCTGAGGTGGTCACGCCGGGTGACGTGGTCTACGTGGAAGCGCTTGCCAAGACGGCGGAAGCCGACAACGCCGGCGTGTACACGCTGCGCCAAGTCCCCAAGGTGAACGGCGGCTTGATTGCGATGGATCCGCACACCGGCCGCGTGCTGGCCCTTGTCGGCGGCTTCTCGTTCTACGCCAGCGAATTCGACCGCGCCTGGCAGGCGCAGCGCCAGACCGGTTCGGCCTTCAAACCTTTGGTCTACGCCGCCGCGCTCGACGCGGGCTACACCCCCTCAAGCATCGTCCTCGACGTACCCTTCGTCGCAAGCCAGGGCGAGGGGCTTCCCTTGTGGCGGCCGGAGAACTACGGCCAGAGCTTCGCGGGTCCGTCGACTTTGCGCGAAGGGTTGGAAAAGTCGCGCAACCTAATGACCGTGCGCATCGCAGCCGACATCGGCATGGACAAGGTCGTCGAATACGCGCGCAAGCTCGGCACATCCGACAAGATGCTGCCGGTTCTCGCCAATGCGCTCGGCTCGACAGAGTCGACCTTGGTCCGCATGGCCTCCGCTTATTCCACCTTCGTCAACGGTGGCAAACGCGTGGTGCCGACGCTGGTCGACCGCATCCAAGACCGCCACGGCAAGACGATTGACCGCGCCGACAAGCGCGTCTGCGATGGCTGCAACGCCGAAACCTGGGAAGGCCAGGACGAGCCGCTGATCGCAAGCGACGCCGAGAACATTCTCGACGCGCGCACGTCGTACCAGATCGTGCACATGCTGGAAGGCGTGATCGAGCGCGGCACCGCGGTGGTTGCACGCGACGTCGGCGTACCGCTCGCCGGCAAGACCGGCACGACGAACGACTATAAGGACGCGTGGTTCGTCGGCTTCTCGCCGAACCTCACGGTCGGCATCTACATCGGCTTCGATCAGCCCATGTCGTTGGGCCACGGTGAAACGGGCGGCGCTAACTCCGCGCCGATCTTCCGCGACTTCATGAAGGAAGCCGTCGGCAACCAGCCGCCTATCCCCTTCCGCGTGCCGCCCGGCATCCGCTTGGTGCGCGTCGACCTGAAGAGCGGTCGGCCGTCCAGTGCCGGCACCGTGCTTGAGGCGTTCAAGGCCGGGACCGAACCCGGCTCGGGCTATGTGCCGCGCGGTGACGCCTTCGGCTCCGGCATGGGTGGATCGGAAGAAGACCCCGATGCCGCCGCCGGCACGCAGTCCGACAACTCCGGCGGCTGGGGCCTCTACTGAAATTGCCTTGAGACGAACGGCGGCGCGACGCTATAAGTCGCGCCCTTCACCCGTGGCCGGAAACGAACATGCGCGCCGAAATGCAAGCCATCGCCGAGCAGGTCCAGCAATCGCTGGCGCTGCTGAGGAGGCATCTTTGACCCGGACGCTGCACGCAGGCGCCTCGACGAACTGAACGCGAAGGCCGAAGACCCGAAATTCTGGAACGATAGCGCCGCCGCGCAAAAAGCCATGCGTGAGCGCAACAAGCTGGACACCGCGCTCCAGGGCTTCACCAAGCTCGAAAACGATTTCAACGACGCCGCCGAGATGATCGACCTCGCCGCCGCCGAAGGTGACGGCGCGCTGGTGAAAGAAGCCGAGGACTCGCTCCGCACCGTCGCGGCGCGCGCCGCCGACTTGGAGATGCAATCGCTGCTCTCCGGCGAGGCCGACGGCAACGATTGCTTCATCGAAATTCACGCGGGGGCGGGGGGCACCGAAAGCCAAGACTGGGCCTCGATACTCTTTCGCATGTACACGCGCTGGGCCGAACGCCGCGGCTTCAAATGGGAGTTGATCGAAGAGAGCGCCGGCGAGGAAGCGGGCATCAAATCCGCGACCATTCTGGTCAAAGGCGAGAACGCGTTCGGCTGGGCAAAAACCGAATCCGGCGTTCACCGTCTGGTGCGCATATCGCCGTTCGACTCGAACGCGAGGCGCCACACGAGTTTCGCCAGCGTCTGGGTCTATCCCGTTGTCGACGACACGATCGAAGTCGACATCGTCGACAAGGACCTGCGCATCGACACCTATCGCGCCAGCGGCGCCGGCGGTCAGCACGTCAACAAGACCGAAAGCGCCATCCGCATCACGCACATTCCAAGCGGCATCGTCGTCTCGTGCCAAAACGACCGCTCGCAGCACAAGAACCGCGCGACCGCGTTCGCGATGCTGCGCTCGCGCCTCTACGAAATGGAACTTGAAAAACGTGAAGCGGCGGTCAGCGCGCTGAACGCGACCAAGTCCGATATCGGCTGGGGCCATCAGATCCGCTCATACGTGCTGCAGCCGTATCAGCTGGTGAAGGATCTCCGCACGGGCGCGCAAAGCTATTCGCCGCAAGAGATTTTGGACGGCGACCTCGACGCCTTCATGCAGGCGTCGCTGGCGCAAAAATTAAAGGGCGGCGCAGACGCCGCCCCTGTCGAAGATATCGACTAAACGTCGGGCCTTACTGGCCCGACTTGATCGCGCCGAGAAGGCTTCCCGTGCTCGTCGTCCGCGTCACCTGCGGCCGGCCGAAGATATTCGTCGGCGTCGGGGCAGGGGCGGGTTGTTGCGGCTGCGGCGCAGAGAGCGGCGGCGCCGAATATTGCTGCTGCGGTTGCGGCGCAGCGGCGACCGGTGCAGGCGCAGCGAGCTGCGGCTGAGGTGCCGCTGCAATGCCGAGATCGCGCTTCGGCTCGAACGTCGTGCGCGGCTCAGGCTTGCCGGCGACTTCCGACAACGGATCGGCGCAGTGGCGGCAGTTGCCTTCGAAGAACGCGCCGACTTCAACGGCGAGCGCCTCGTGAAGGATCGTGCCTTCCATATGGCAGGTGCCGGAAAGCTGAACCTTCCGTGCACGGACGATACCTTGGACGCGCCCGCGGATGGTGCATTCCTCGGCGACGATCTCGCCTTGGAAATTCGCCTTCTCGCCGATGGTGACGGAAGCCGATCGAATGTCGCCGTCGACGCGTCCGTCGATTTGAATGTCGCCCGTCGACGTCAGAGTCCCGATCACCACAAGATCATCCGAGATGATCGACGGCGCCGACCTGCCGGGACGCCGCGCCGGCGTTGGCAGTGGCAGATTGCCGTTCGGTGGATTCGAGTTACCCTTGCTACCCCTTGAAAACATTTCGCCCCGCATCGAAGAACTTGGTGGGATCACGGACCACATTGTTGAACCAGATCTCATAGTGGAGATGCGGTCCCGTGCTGCGGCCGGTCGATCCCATCGTAGCGATCTTCTGACGGAATTGCACCATGTCTCCGGGCTTCACGATAATTGATTGCAAATGGCCATAACGCGTGCGGATGCCGCGGCCATGATCGATCTCGACCATGTTGCCATAAGGGCCGCGCCTCTCGGCCGCCACAACGCGACCTGCCGCAGAAGCAAGCACCGGCGTGCCGAAATCGCCTGCCATATCGGCACCGGCGTGGAACGCGACTCGACCTGTGAAGGGGTCAACGCGGTAACCAAAACCACTGGTTGAGCGATAAAAACCTGTCGCAATTGGCGTCACGAGCGGCAAGCGGGACAACGCCGTCGTCAGATTGTCGAGCCGGCTATACGTCTGCGCGATCTCGGCGAATTGCTTCTCGAACTCGTCGGTCACGCCGTCGATCGCCGCTGCCCTAATCTCAGGCAGCAACGGACCGCCCATGCCGTTCTTGCTGTTCATGCCGACCTGGTTGGCGACCTGATCGACCGGCAAATCCGTCATCGCCAGAATCCGCTGATAGCGGTCGATCTGCGACGTCGCCCCGTCACGCAATTCGCCCAAAAGCGCCACCTGCTGCTTTTGGATATCGCCCAAGCGGTCTTCCAGGTTCGCGATCTTCTTCACGACCGAGTTCTGCGCCAGTGCGCTCTTGCCGGCGCCGGCATCGCCCATGGAGGCGGTGGACGCCGCGACCACGCCGATCGTGCTGTCGTTGACCGCCTGCGCCACACGGCTCTGTCGCACGGCGGGCTCCGCCGAGGTGAGCTGCATCATGAGCGTGTTCGAGCCGTCCCGCGCGCCGGCGCGCGCATAGGATTTGCCGGCGTAACCGTCCATGTACGCCATCTGCCGGCGCACTTCGCGCACCTGCTTGTCCATCGCCTGCTTCTGCATGAGCAGGGCGGTAAGCTGACGATGCTTTTGTTCGAGATCGCGCGTCGCGTTTTGGAAACGCTCTTCGGCCAACACGAGAAGGCCGTTCAGTTCGTCGTAGGCCAACTGCATCTGCGAAACGCGGCCCTCATAGGCCGCCTGCATGCTGGCGTAGCGTTGGTCCTTCGCCGTGATGATCTGTTCTTTGAAGATGACGACAACGGAGGCGTAAGCGACCCACAGCATGATCAGCAGGGTCGTGACCGCGACGGTCATCTGAAAGGTCGGACTGAATTCGAAAAACTGAACGGAGCCCCGGCTACGCAGATAGAACTGACGATGCGGGAACAACCGGTGCGCGAGCACCATGACGCCGCCGAGGGGCGAGGTGGACATGCAACTACCTCAACTGATGTGAAGCTGGGATATCCACAGACGCCGTCGGGATGTGAAACGGTGCCTGCGACCCGGCCTACTAGACCCTACCGCAATTGTTACGGATTTGAAGCTTTTCGCCAAGCCGCAGAAATTGCAAATTTCTTACATCTTTTTAAGGTTTTCCATCACAGCGACCGGACGGCGGCCAACACGTCTTCCACGTGTCCCGGAACCCGTACTTTCCGCCAGATTTTGGCGATCTTTCCCTTGCTATCGATCAGGAAAGTCGAACGGTCGATTCCCATATACTTGCGCCCATACATGCTCTTCTCGACCCAAGAGCCGTACGATTCGATGACTTTACCTTCTGGATCCGAGCCCAACGCCACTTTCAGCTTGTGCTTCAGCTTGAAACGGTCGTGGGCGGCCACACTATCCTTTGAGACCCCGATGACCGGTACGCCAAGCTTCTTGAAAGCGGCGGCTGCGGCTGAGAAACCAATCGCCTCCGTGGTACAACCTGGGGTATCGTCCTTAGGGTAAAAATACAGGATCAGCGGCTTGCCCGCGAAGTCCTTCAGCGAGACCTTCCCGCCGCCGTCGGTCTCCAGTGTGAAACTGGGCGCCTTGTCCCCTTCAGCGATTGTCTTGGTCATGGCGATGTTCCCGGCGTTGGTTAGCGGCTTGAAGCAGTTTTCGATGCGAAATCCAAGAGTTCGCCCTCTTTCCCCTCGTACGCGCGGGGGTATGTCATGTTATTTTCCCCGGCTGCCTGAGCCTGACTCAGGTCTGGGGCTTCTGGCGGTCGCGAGGGTTTTGGTTTGATCAGGCGTTCCGCAAAGGTCGCTGTGCGTGTTGCCGCGGTCGCGTTCGTGGCGCTCGCAGTCGTCAGCGCGATCTTCGTCTGGCAGGCGATGAACGGCCCCGTCTCGCTGGGCCTTCTGACGCCGCGCCTGGAAGCGATGATCAATTCCGGCCTGAAGGACATGCAGGTTCGCTTCGGCGACAGCGTGATCGAATGGTCCGAGGGCAAGAACCTCGCCTATCTCCAATTCGTCGACGTCGAGGCGCTCGACCTCAACGGCAACGTCATCGCCCGAGTCCCCCGCGCGAAACTGTCGCTGTCAGGCCCGGCTCTCCTGCGCGGCGACGTTGCCCCGACGCGCGTCGAACTCGTCGGCGTCAACGCACTGCTGGTGCGCCGCGCCGACGGCGGCGTGCAGCTCGGCTTCCAAGTCGCCGACCAAAAGCCCGGCAAGGGCGAGCCCGACGCGCCGTCTGAAGGCGTCATCAAAGCCGTGCTCGAGGCGATGCTGACGCCGAAGCCCGACGACATGCTGTCGCGCTATCTGACCCGCTTCGCCGTCAGCGATGCGAAGCTTACGATCTTCGACGAGGAAACGCGCTCCTATTGGAACGCCGAGAAGGCCGCGCTCACCTTCGACCGCAAGACCGACGGCGTGGTCGTTTCCGTCGCCGCGCCGCTGCGCCTCGCGGACAAGTCGTCGTGGCTATTCACCGCTTCGGCCAACTACACAAACGGCAGCGACAACGTCGCGCTCCAAGCCGCGTTCAAGCCCGTTCGCCTGAACGTCCTCGCCGCCAGCGGCGCAGGACTGAAGGCGTTGAAAGGCATCGACGTTCCGGTCCAAGGCAACGCGACGTGCAACCTGTCGATGACGGGCCTTCTTGGCGCTTGCAAACTGGTGCTCAGCGCCGGCGATGGCCATCTGCAGCTGCCCGCGCTGAAGAAAGACCCAATTCACGTCAAGAGCGCGGCGCTCACCGTCGATCTCGACGTGCCCGGCAAGCGCTATACGATCCAAGAGCTGAACTGGAAGGGCGACACGCTCCGCGGCAACATCTCCGGCGGCGGCGCCTTCGCATTCGCAGCCGACGGTGCGCTCGCCAAACTGACGGCCGACTGGACCGCCGAGAACGTCTTCATCGACGCCCCGATCGTCTTCGACGGCGGTGGCCTTGCGCTTGAGAAAGCGAAATTCCGCGGCACGTTCGACGCGGCGGCGGGGCACCTGACGATCGACGAAATCTTGGCCCACCGCGGCGCCTTCCAGCTGACGCTCGCCGGCGAACTTCAAGACAACCCCGTGTCGATCGGCGTCGTCTTGAACGGCGGCTTCAAAGATCTGTCCGTCGCCGACTTGAAGCGCCTATGGCCGCAAGGCGCCGCGCCCGGCGCGCGCGACTGGGTCATGGCGAACGTGCACGAAGGTGTGATCAACGAGGGCACCGTCGCGATCAACATACCGGCCGGCGCCATCACCGACGAGCGCATCCCCGACGAGATGATGAACATCTCCTTCGCGATGGACGGGATGCGCATGACCTATCTCGACGGTCTGCCCGACATGACGAAGGTCAAAGGCTCGGCGACCGTCTTTGGCGACACTTTCAAAGTGCAGCTCACAAACGGCACCATCGGCACCGTCACGCTGAACGAAGGTTCGTTCACGATCGACCAATTCCATATCCGTGGCGCGCCGGGCACCGTCACGGGATCGTTCAGTGGTCCAACGCAAGACATCATGACCCTCCTCGACAAACCGCGTCTTGGCTATCCCACGCGCTACGGGATCAAGCCGTCGGAGACGGGTGGCAAAGCCGTAGGAAAGTTCACGTTCGTCATTCCGATGCTGCGCGACGTCAAAGCCGAAGACATGGGCATCGACGTCGAAGCCGAACTGAAAGACGTGCGCCTACCGATCAACGACACGCTGAAAATCACCGGCGGCACGTTCCTCCTGAACCTCAACATGAAGGGCATGAAGGCGCACGGCGCGGTGCAGGTGAACAACGCGCCGATGGGCTTCACCTGGACGGAAGATTTCACCAACGCCACAAAGATCAGCACGCGCCTCGACGTGACGGCGACCTTGAACGAGGACCAACGCGCACGCCTCGGCATCGACATGCGCCCGTACGTCGAAGGCAAGAGCACCATCGTCGCCGCCTTCACCGGCAGCGGCGGCAAGATTCAAAATGCAAAGGTCGACGCCAATCTGACCAGCGCGCGGCTGTCCTCACCCGAACTCGATTGGGCGAAACCCGAAGACGCGAAGGCCGCGATGAAGGCCAACGTCGTGTTCCGGCCTGATGGCTCGGTCGAGATCAACGACATCGATGCGGCGGGGCAGGGCCTCAAAGCACAGGGCCGCTTGGTCGTTGCCGGCGGCAGGATCCGCGAAGCCGATTTCAAGCGCCTGCAACTCGGCGAACGTAACGATTTCGCAATCGTTCACAAGATTGCGGCGGACGGCAGCGAGACCATCGACGTGAAGGGCCGCGTGATGGATGCCGGCGGTTTCCTCGGGAAGGAGGACGGCGAAGAAGGCGTAAAGCCCAAGGTAAAGGAACGCAAAACGCCGATTGCGATCAAAGCGGATCTCGATCTCGCGTACCTGCAGGGCGACGTTTGGTTTACAGGCGTACACTTCGCGTATGCCGACGACGGCCAGCGCCTGACGACGTTCAAGATCGACGCGTCGGCCGACGCTGCCAACGTGCGCGGCGAAATGATCCGCGCCGCCGACAACTCGCGCAAACTCAGACTGCAGACCGCCGACGCCGGCCGCCTGCTGCGCGCCACGACAGGCTTCAGAAGTCTCATCGGCGGCGACATGTCGCTCAGCGTCGATCTCTCGCCGCTGCCGCCGGCCGGCGCGGCGGCGTCAAAAGCGGAATCCACCTTCGACGGCACGCTGAAGATCGAAAACTTCAAGATCGTCGATCAACCGTTTTTCGCCCGCCTTCTGTCCGCAGGCTCCTTCACCGGTCTCGACGATCTCTTGCGCGGTGAAGGCATCACCTTCACGCGCATGGAGCAGGTGTTCCAAGGCCGCGGCGACGTCATCACGTTGACAAACGGTCGCGCCGCAGGCCCGGCGATCGGCCTGACCACGCAAGGGCTCATCAACCGCGGCAACGATCGCCTCGATCTCAACGGCACGATCGTTCCGCTCTACGGCCTGAACAGCATGTTTGAAGACATCCCGCTGCTCGGCGACATTCTGAATTCGCGCAAAGGCGAGGGCATCTTCGGCGTAACCTACGGCATCACCGGCGAACTCGACGAATTGCGGGTCGCTGTGAATCCGGTATCGATGCTGGCGCCGGGCTTCCTTCGCAAGATTTTCCAAATGGGCCCGACGCCGCAAGCCGCCGCGCCGATGCCGGCCCCCATGCCCGCGGCAAAGCCCGACGCGCAGAATGTGGTCCAGCCGGCGCTTCAGCCGACGAAGGTCAACTAAACCGGCTTCAGCAGCACGTGCTTCTTCTTGCCCAGCGAGAGCTTGATCACGCCCTCGCGCAAATATTCCGCGCGCAGCAAGAGCTTTTCATCTGTGACCGCTTCGTCATTGACGCGCAGCCCGCCGCCCGCGATCTGCCGGCGCGCGTCCCCGTTCGATGACGTCAGCCCCGCGCGCGTGAACGCGCCCAGCACGCCGAGACCGTTGACGATCTCGTCCTTCGGAATCTCGACCGTCGGCAGATCCGCCGACAGTCCGCCGCCTTCGAACGTCTGCCGCGACGTCTCGGCCGCCCGCTCCGCCTCGGCGCGTCCATGACACAAAGCCGTCGCCTCGTTCGCCAAGACTTTCTTGGCATCGTTCATCTCAGCGCCTTTGAGCGCCTCAAGGCGCGCAATCTCGTCGAGAGGCAAATCGGTGAAGATACGCAGGAACCGTCCGACGTCCGCGTCTTCGACGTTGCGCCAATACTGCCAGTAGTCGTACGGCGACAGCATATCGGCCGACAGCCACACGGCGCCCGACACCGACTTCCCCATCTTTGCGCCGGAAGACGTCGTGATCAGCGGTGAGGTCAAGCCGAACAACTCGACATTGTCCGTGCGCCGGGCCAGATCGATGCCCGAGACGATATTGCCCCACTGATCCGACCCGCCCATCTGCAAGCGGCAGCCATAGCGTCTGTACAGCTCCGCGAAGTCGTAGGCCTGAAAGATCATGTAGTTGAATTCGAGGAACGTCAGCGGCTGCTCGCGCTCAAGCCTAAGCTTCACACTGTCCATCGCCACCATGCGATTGATCGTGAAATGCCGCCCGATGTCGCGCAGGAACGGCACGTACTGCAGCTTGTCGAGCCATTCGGCATTGTCGACCATGATCGCATCGGTCGGTCCGTCGCCGAACTTCAAGAAGCGCCTGTAGATCTCCATGTGGCGAACTTTGTTCGCTTCGATCTGCGCATCGGTGAGAAGCTGGCGCGATTCATCTTTGCCCGACGGATCGCCGATCTTCGTCGTGCCACCGCCGACCACGACGATCGGCTTCTGCCCGCCCTTCTGCAGCAGCCGCAGGCGCATGATTTGCGTCAGGTTGCCGATATGAAGGCTCGGCGCCGTGCAGTCGAATCCGATATAGCCGGCGACCCGTTCCTTCGACAGCAACGCATCGAGCCCGTCTTGGTTCGTGCATTGATGAAAGTGTCCGCGCGCGGCGAACTCCGTCAGGAAAGGAGAGCGAAAGGCGCTCATCGGCTATATAAATCCTCAAGGATTCGAAGGCCGGGTGTGTACCACGAAATGACGGGCGTCCTGAAGGCAATTGGGCTGATGAGCGGCACGTCGCTGGACGGCATCGACGCCGCTATCCTCGACACCGACGGCGAAGCCATCGCCGCCTTCGGAGTCGCGCGTTTTGAGCCCTATGCGCCGCCCTTGCGCGCCCGCTTGCGCGAAGCTCTCGACCGTGCGGCGACCATGACCCTCGACGGTCCGCTGCCTGCCGGCATTGAAGCTCTGGAGCGCGAATTGACGCAGGCGCACGCCGCCGCGGTGACGGCGCTGCTTGCCGATGCGGATCTGCAGGCTGCGGATATTGATGTGATCGGCTTCCACGGCCAGACGCTGACCCACCGCCCGCAACAGCGCATGACCCTGCAAATCGGCTCCGGTCCGCGCCTCGCGGAAACGACCCGCATCGACGTCGTGAACGACTTTCGCGCTGCGGATATGCGCGCGGGCGGGCAAGGCGCGCCGCTCGTCCCGATTTATCACGCGGCGCTTGCCGCGCGCCGTGCCCCCGTTGCGGTGCTCAACATCGGCGGCGTCGCAAACGTCACCTTCGTCGGCGCCGGTGGAGAGTTGGTGGCCTTCGACACCGGCCCCGGCAACGCCCCTATTGACGATTGGGCACTGAAGCATACCGGCCAACCGATCGATCGCGACGGTGCGCTGGCCGCGAAAGGCCGCGTGATCGAGAACATCATCACGCATCTATTGGGTCATGCGTACTTCGCTAAGCCCGCGCCCAAGTCGCTAGACCGTATGGACTTCGCGCTCGACATGGCGCGCAATCTCTCGCCCGAGGACGGCGCGGCGACGCTCACCGCATTCACGGCGCGCGCGATCGCCGCCGCCCGCGCGCACCTGCCCCAAGCGCCGAAGGCGTGGATCGTCTGCGGCGGCGGCCGGCTCAACTCGACGCTCATGCGCGAGCTGCGCGCTGCATTGACGGACGTAACAGTCATCACGGCCGAAGACGCAGGCTGGCGCGGCGACTTCGTCGAAGCCGAGGCGATGGCCTATCTAGCGGTCCGCGCGATCCGCGGCCTGCCTATCAGCTTCCCCCAAACGACAGGCGTGCCGCAGCCCCTGACCGGCGGCACGTTCCACGCCGCTCGTCGTTAAGCATGGGGCCACCGGCCCTAGGCGTTTTTCAGTTCCACCGTGTCCGCGCGAAATGGAATGATGCCCCGGGGAAGTCGGGGGACGATCCAATGTTTGGTCTCGATTGGATTTCGATTATCGCCGCCGGCATCGGCGGCGCGTTCGGTGGCGCAGTCGGTGCGGCACTCGCGAGCATCTCCAGAAACGGCGTCATCCGAACGATGCTCATCGTGGCGCCCATGGTGCTCGGCGCTCGCCTGGCGCCCGCCTTCATCCAGCCCGAACTCGAGAAGGCCGTCGGCCCGCAGATCAGAACGGTCGAGTTCGACACACTCTACGAGTCGGGGTTCCGTGCGGGTTTGGTCGAACAGCCGGCGCTGGCGCGGCTATTCAAAGATGATCCGGCGATCGAAGCCGCCTTCAAGGTCGAGCTGCGCAAGGCCTATCGAGAAGGCGGCGCGAAAGGCACGATGGAGGCGGCCGCCGGCATCGGCGCGCGCGTGCTCGGTGACGCATATGTTCGCTATATGCCGCGCGCGCAAACCGAAGATCTAATCGCCTATACAAAGACTATGGCGTCGATACTCAAGGATCTGCAGGAGGGCGATCCCGAGGCCTGCGTCCTCATGCTCTACGGCGCCCAGCACGGCCAGGCGATACCGACCTCACGTCTGCGTAGCGCGGTGGGCGTGCAGGGCATGAAAGCCATGCAAGACATCAACAACAAGATCATCGCGAACGCCGGCCAAGAAGCTGTTCTCGGCAATGCTGCCCGCGGCGAAACAGTCACGGCGGAGTTGGCGCAACGTCATGCGCCGGTTCTGACCGGCCAGTCGGCAGAGGTGGCGTCGGGCACGCGTTTGCATACCACGCATGAGGAAGCGTCTGCCGCCTGCGCGTTCTCGGCCGCGCTCTTTGCCGACATCGCCGCCTTGCCGGCGGAAGACGCCGAAGCCGTCCTCCGCTACATGTTCCAGCCGGCCTAGCCGGCCTCGGCGACCGGCGGCATGCGCATATCGAGATAGTCTTCGACCGACTTCACCAGATCCGTGACGTTCTGGTCGAAGAAGTGGTTCGCGCCCTCGATCTTCACCTGCGTGATCTTGATACCGCGCTGCGCGTTCAAGCGGTCGACAAGCTTTTGCACGTCGGCCTCAGGCGAAACCTGGTCGTTGCGCCCGTGAACGATAAGTCCCGAAGCAGGGCAGGGCGCCAAGAACGTAAAGTCATAAATGTTCGCCGGCGGCGCCACCGAAATGAACGCGTGGATCTCCGGCCGGCGCATCAACAATTGCATCCCGATCCAGGCGCCGAATGAAAACCCGGCCACCCAGCACGTCTGCGCGCCCGGGTTCATCATCTGCAACCAGTCGAGAGCCGCCGCCGCATCGGACAGTTCGCCGATCCCGCCGTCGAAGACCCCTTGGCTGCGCCCCACCCCGCGGAAATTGAACCGCAACACCGAGCATCCCCGCCGCTGAAAACAATAGAACAGCTCGTAGGACACCCGATTGTTCATCGTGCCGCCGTGCTGGGGATGCGGATGCAAGATCAGCGCGATCGGCGCCGACTTGTGCTTCTGGTGCTGGTACTTGCCTTCCAATCGGCCGGAGGGGCCGGCGAAAATCACGTCAGGCATGCCGCTCGTCTACCTTATCCGCTGAGTTTCTTGATACTTGAAGTCCGGGTTGGGCGCTCTCAACCCAGACAGAAAACTATGCCCAATCAACAGGTTGCCGAAAGGCGGGGATTGCGCACCGGCCAATACTTGACTACACCACTCGGGAAATCTATATCGCCCGTCCGAAAGCAAACGGGGCGCGCTTTCTACCACGGGTTAGGGGCGCGAAATCAAGAAATTCGAGCGCGCAGACGTGCGCGTCCCCGTCACAGAGGAGTTCGGCTCATGAACCTAAGCACCAAAGGCCGCTACGCCGTGATGGCAATGGTCGATTTGGCGCGCCACGGCAACGGCAAGCCCGTGGCCCTGAACGAAATCGCGCAGCGACAAGAAATCTCGCTCTCGTACTTGGAGCAGTTGTTCGCCCGCCTCAGGCGCGGCGGCCTCGTCGTCAGCGCCCGCGGCCCCGGCGGCGGCTACCGCCTCGCGCGCGCCGCGGAAGACACGCGCATTGCCGACATCATGCTCGCCGTCGATGAACCGCTCAAAGCGACGCGCTGCGATCTCGGTTCCCCGCGCGGCTGCACCGGCCAGCAAGGCCGCTGCATCACGCATGACCTTTGGGAAGAACTCGGCCATCAGATCCATATCTTCTTGAGCTCTGTCACGGTGGCGGACGTCGTCAACAAGCGCATCCTCGGCAAGAGCCGCGTCGAACGCACGGAACAGCAGCAAGAGAACGCCGCCGCTTAAGAAGAGCAGCACCAGCGAATGCACGTCTATCTCGACTACAACGCTACCGCTCCGCTGCGCCCCGAAGCGCGGGCGGCGATGCTGGCGGCCCTCGAAGCGCCTGGCAACGCCATGTCGGTCCACGGGCCGGGCCGCGCCGCGCGCGCGTCGATCGAGAAGGCGCGCCGCCAAGTCGCCGCAGCGGTCGGCGCGCAAGCTGACGATGTGATCTTCACGGGCGGCGGCACCGAAGCGAACACCCTCGCGTTGCGCGGCGCGCTTCAAGCGGCCTCTGCCGCCGGCGAGCGCATCACCCGTCTGATCGTTTCCGCCGTCGAACACGATTCAATTCGGGCCACCGCTGCCGCATGCGGAGAATCAGTCGCCGGTTTGCGTGTTCTCACGGCGCCGGTGACCAGAACCGGCAAACTCGATCTCGCGGAATTCAAGCGCCTGCTCGACGAAGGCAAAGGCCGCGCGCTGGTCAGCCTGATGGCAGCGAACAACGAAACGGGTGTCATTCAACCCGTCGCCGAGGCCGCGGCGATAGCGAAAGCCCACCACGCGCTCGTCCACTGCGACGCAGTCCAAGCGCTCGGCAAGACGCCGGTGAACATCGCCGGTCTCAGTGCCGACTACGTCTCGTTCAGCGCCCACAAAATCGGCGGCCCGCAAGGCGTCGGCGCGCTTATCGTGCGCCAAGGCGCGCCGCTCGCGCCCCAGATGCTGGGCGGTGGACAAGAATTCGGCCGCCGCGCGGGGACGCACAACGTCGCCGCCATCGCCGCCTTCGGCGCGGCCGTCGAAGCGGCAACGCACGCCTTGCCGACAAGCGCCGCACGCACGGAACTCGAACGACGCCTCAAGGCGGCGTGCATGGACGCAGAGATCTTCGGCGAAGCTGAACACCGACTCGCCAACACCATCTGCATCGCGTCGCCGACGATCCCCTCGGAGAACATGGTGATCGCGCTCGACCTCGACGGCTTCGCCGTCAGCGCCGGCGCAGCCTGCTCGTCGGGTAAAGTCACGCAGAGCCACGTCCTGACCGCGATGGGCGTCGCGCCGCAAGTGGCGGCGAGCGCGATCCGCGTCAGCTTCGGCTGGAACACACAAGAACAAGAACTGTCGGCGTTCGCCGACGCCTGGTCGCGCATCGTCAAGCGCGCCCAAGCGCGCGCCGCCTGAGGACACGACATGGCCGAACAAGCAACCATCGACACCGTCGCGGCCCGCACCGTCGATCGCTACAAATACGGCTTCATCACGGACATCGAGAGCGAGAAGGCCCCTAAGGGCCTGAACGCCGACACCGTCCGCTACATCTCGGCGAAGAAGAACGAACCGGACTGGATGCTCGAATGGCGTCTGTCGGCGTTCGAACGTTGGCTCTCGATGCGCGAACCGCGCTGGGCGAAACTGAAATACCCGAAGATCGATTATCAGGACGCGTACTACTATTCCGCGCCGAAATCGAAGCCGATGCTGGAAAGCCTAGATCAAGTCGATCCGAAACTGCTTGAGACCTACAAGAAACTCGGCATCCCGATCACCGAACAAAAGATGCTGGCCGGCGTCGCCGTCGACGCCGTGTTCGACAGCGTCTCGGTCGCGACCACGTTCAAGGAAAAACTGAAGGAAGTCGGCGTCATCTTCTGCCCGATCTCCGAAGCCCTGCAAACGCACCCCGACCTCGTGCGCAAATATCTGGGCTCGGTCGTCCCCATCACCGACAATTTCTTCGCAACGCTCAACGCCGCCGTCTTCAGCGACGGGTCGTTCGTCTACATCCCGCCGGGCGTGCGTTGCCCGATGGAGCTGTCGACCTACTTCCGCATCAACGAAGCCCAAACCGGCCAGTTCGAACGCACGCTGATCATCGCCGACAAGGGCTCCTACGTTTCGTATCTGGAAGGCTGCACCGCCCCGATGCGCGACGAAAACCAACTCCACGCCGCCGTCGTCGAACTGATCGCCCTCGACGACGCCGAGATCAAATACTCGACCGTCCAAAACTGGTACCCCGGCGACGAAAACGGCAAGGGCGGCATCTACAACTTCGTGACCAAGCGCGGCGACTGCCGCGGCGCACGCTCGAAGATCAGCTGGACGCAAGTCGAAACCGGTTCCGCGATCACGTGGAAATACCCAAGCTGCATCCTGCGCGGCGACGACTCGGTCGGCGAGTTCTTCTCGATCGCCATCGCCAACAACCATCAGCAAGCCGACACCGGCACCAAGATGGTCCACCTCGGCAAGAACACCCGCTCGCGCATCATCTCCAAGGGCATCAGCGCCGGCGTCGCGCAAAACACGTACCGCGGCCTGGTCAGCGCCCACGCAAAGGCGGACAACGCGCGCAACTACACGCAATGCGACTCGCTGCTCATCGGCGCGAAATGCGGCGCCCACACCGTGCCCTACATTGAAAGCCGCAACCCCTCTGCCCAATTCGAACACGAGGCGACGACGTCGAAGATCAGCGACGACCAGCTGTTCTACTGCCTCTCGCGCGGCATCCCCGCGGAGGAGGCGGTGACGCTCATCGTCAACGGCTTCTGCCGCGAAGTGCTGCAAAAGCTCCCCATGGAATTCGCCGTCGAAGCCCAAAAGCTCATCGGCGTCAGCTTGGAAGGAAGCGTCGGATGACGAACAACCCCTACGACCGCCCCCGCGTCTACATCAACTGGGAGCGCGCGCGCCCGGCCGGTTGGCGCGGCTGGGTCGCCATGATTGCGATCCTCGCCCTGTCGATCGCAGCCCTCGCGCTGATCGCCATCGTCGCCTCCACGCTCTTCGTGATTGCGTTGGTTGTCGGCGCAGGCGCGGCCGCAGCCTGGTTTGTCGGCAACCTGTTCCGCGGCCGCAAGGGCAGGGGCGTTGGTCCTTACAGAGGCAACAACTCCGATGCTTGAGATCAAAGATCTCCACGCCACCGTCGACGGCAAGAAAATCCTGAACGGCCTGACGCTGTCGCTCGGCAGCGGCGAAGTCCACGCCATCATGGGCCCGAACGGCTCAGGCAAGTCGACGCTGTCGTATGTGCTGGCGGGCCGCCCCGGCTACGACGTCACGTCGGGCACGGTCACCTTCCGCGGCCAAAACCTGCTGACGATGAAGACGGAAGAACGCGCCGCCGCCGGCATCTTCCTCGCCCTGCAATACCCGGTCGAAATCCCCGGCGTCACCACGATCAACTTCCTGCGCACCGCGCTAAACGCGCAAGCGAAAGCCCGCGGCGAAGTCGAACTCGACGCCGTGTCATTCCTGAAACGGCTGAAACAGGAACGCGAAGACCTGTCGATGTCGGACGAAATGGTCAAGCGCGCTGTCAACGTCGGCTTCTCCGGCGGCGAAAAGAAACGCAACGAAGTCCTGCAAATGGCGATGCTGAAACCCTCACTCGCCATCCTGGACGAAACCGACTCCGGCCTCGACATCGACGCACTGAAGCTGGTCGCCGAAGGCGTCAACGCCATGCGCGCCCCGAACCGCAGCTTCCTC
>JAEUMM010000458.1 GCA_016792645.1 Alphaproteobacteria bacterium
GAAAGTGCCGAATGTCGGCACGACTTGTTGTATCGGGATCGGGCGTTCCGCCTCCCTCCGCACCCCAATAGGATCGGTGCCCGCTTGCAGAAGCAGGCGAGCCGAACAAGCCGCCTCGCGTGCCTTGGCCAGCGTGACGCCATCTTTGGCGGCCGAACCAAGGCCCATCTCACGCTGCTTGCCCTTGAGGGCGTAGAAGAACACCCACCGTTTGCGGCCATCGGGTGAGATTGAAAGGTACAGCCCACCGCCGTCGCTAATGCGGCCGGGCTCCTTTGCCGCTGCGACCTCTTTGGGCGTTAACTTATGGAGCATTCTTGCCATTTGATCACCTACCGGCCCTAGTTCCGGCCCTAGTTTGATTGGCGGCCACGCGCGGCCGTGAACGGCCAACGTCGAACGAGACTTGCTCAATCGAGCAGGAAACGCCTAGTGTTTCGGAAGGTGAAACGGTCGCGCGCGAACGCTGGCGGAATCAATTTTTAGGGACTCTCTGTCCGCCACTCACTTCCGTGCACGCGGGCTTCACTCGGTACCCTCGGAAGACCCTATCAGTTCCGCGCCGGGATGCGGTGCCGCCTTCGGGTGAATCGCGCGCCTTTCCCATTCTTGGCTTTCGCCGATCTTGCTCTAGATCAAGCATCAGGCGCGCGGGTGGCGGTAGTGTGGTTTTCACAACCGGAGGCATTCTTATGATCTCGATCGACCTTCCGCATCAGGCTTGGATCCTGGTCGGCGACGGCCGCAAGGCGTTGGTCTTGCGCAACGAAGGGGACGCGCGCTTCCCCAATCTCAAGACGGTGCGCGTGTTCGACAACGGGCACGTGCCTTCGACGGCGGAACTCGGCACCGACAAGCCCGGCCGCGCGGCGCAGGCGCATGACGGGCGACGCAGCGGCGTCGAGCAGACCGACTGGCACGAACTGGCCGAATTGCGCTTTGCGGGCGATGTCGCACAAGCGCTTGAGGCGCGGCATACGGCGGGAGATTTCGCGGCGCTGGTCGTGGTGGCGCCGCCGCGCACGCTTGCCGAATTGCGCCGCTCGTTCTCCGGCGGTTTGCAGGCCAAGATCATCGCCGAGGTCGACAAGGACTTGACCAAGCATCCGGTCTACGAGATCGAGCGGCTGCTGTTCGGCCACGCGGGCCGGGCCTAACGCCTCAGCCCGGTTTCGGGTTACTATTGCGCTTCTCAAGATGGAGACTTCGCGATGGTGCGGACGATCGTTCTTTGTGGCGTGGCGCTGATGATGGGCGCAGGCTTTGCTGTGGCTGCGGATGAACCTTCGAAGCCGTCGTCGTGCGCGTTCGTGCGCTCGATCGACCGGTGGGAAGCGATCGACGACACGCACGCCTTCATCTACACGTCGCCGCGGCGGAAGTTCAAAGTCACGTTCTTTGCACCGTGCCGCGAATTGAAATGGGCGATCTTTGCGCGCATCGACACGCGGCCGAGTTCGTCGATGTGTCTGTCGGTCGGCGACACGTTGGTGTTCGGACGCGGCGGGCTGATGCCCAGCAATCGCTGGGAGTTCGAGGAGCGCTGCACGATCACGGAGATCGAGCCCGTGCCGCGCGAGGCTGCGAAGCCGGCCGCGCCCCGTTCGCCCTAGCCCTCTACCGGACGAGGCGCCGCCGGCACCGGCGAACCACTAAACTGGCCGGTTCGGCTACACCTGAATGTGTTCCCGCGGGGCGGTGACAACGCCCCGGGCCGGCGCGACAGTCGGCGCCGCTTGGCCATTCCGGCATTGCGGGGACACTTATGGGGCTGTTGCGGGTCGCGCTGGCGATGGCGGTGATGTTGGGACATCTGCCGATCGCGTCCTATCAGTTCATCCACGCCGCCACCGCGGTGCAGGCGTTCTATATCGTCTCCGGTTTCTATATGGCCCTCGTTCTGGAGGGGAAGTACAGGCGCGTCGGGCTTTTCTACTCGAACCGTTTGCTGCGCTTGATGCCGACCTACTTCGTCATGATGGCGATCGCCGCCGTGACGCTGTGGGGATTGAACGCGAGCGCCACGGGTTCGGTCGAGATTTTTGCGACGGCCTTCGCGAACCCGACGACCGCGCTCGTCTTGGCATTCGAGAATGTCGCGATCGTGGGCCAGGAGATGCTGTTCTGGGTGACGATCGGGCCCGACGGTTCGCTGTCGTTCGATCCTTCCGGCAAGCTTCCCGACGAGACCACGACGCTCGCATGGCAGGCGCTTCTGGTGCCGCAGGCGTGGAGCCTGTCGATGGAACTGATGTTCTATGCGTTAGCGCCGTTTCTTGCGCGGCTGGACTGGCGCACGCTGCTCGCCATCGCGTGCTTGAGCTTGGCGTTGCGGTTCGCGGGCGGCGCCCTGCCCGTCGACTTCGGGCTATGGGCGGGGCGATACTTCCCGACGGTTCTGTTTCTCTTTTTGCTCGGCATGCTTGCGCAGCGCGCATTGCCCCTCGTCGCGCGGTTGCCGAAGGTGTTGGGGTGGATATTCAACGTCGCGGTACTGGCGATGGTGGTGGCGCTGCCGCTGAGCGGCGTGCCTGGGCCGGCACAGAAGTGGATCGTGTTCGCTGCGATCGCCATCTGCGCGCCGTTTCTATTCCACGCCTTTAAAGACAATGCGCGCGATCGCTGGATCGGCGATCTGAGCTATCCGCTCTATCTCTGCCACTTGGTCGTGATCGGGCTTGTCCTGACCTTCGAGCCGCCGTTCGCCGTTTGGGTCGCCATCGGCGGTGCGTTGGCGCTTTCGGCGGCGCTGCTCATCCTCGTCGATCATCCGGTCGACCGCTGGCGGCAGCGGCGCGTAGCGAAGGCGAGTTAACCGCGCGGTCAGCGTATCCATGCATATCGGTTGACGCTCGGCGAGATAGGCGTATTTGGAAGCGTGCGCTTCTTTCGCCGGATTCGTTCAAATGACGCAAATCTGTCTCATCGATGACGATCATGATGTTCGGCGTACGCTGCGAACTCAGTTGGAGTCGGGCGGTTTCAAGGTGATCGAGGCGTCCAATGGCCTGGAGGGCCTGAGGCTGCTTGAGCATCACCCTTGCGAGATTGTGGTTGTCGATCTCATCATGCCCGAAAAAGAAGGGCTCTCGACGATCCTGGAACTGAAGACGCGGTTTTCCCATGTGCGCATCCTGGCGATTACCGGACGCGCCGACTACCTCAAGCTGGCGCGCGAACTGGGCGCCCACGAGGCGTTGCCAAAGCCAATTCACGTCGCGACGTTGCTCGACACCGTTCGGAAGCTTGTGGG
>JAEUMM010000018.1 GCA_016792645.1 Alphaproteobacteria bacterium
GTAGACGATCTCGACGCCTTTGATTGCGGTCTCCGTCAACTGTCCGGCGAAGGCGCCAAGTTGTTCGGCGAGCTTGATCCACGGCTTCAGTTTCACCGCTTGGTCGGCGGTGATGGAGGGCATGTTGATGGCGTTCTGGATCGCGCCCGTCAGCAGATAGTCGGACATTTGTTCGGCGACTTGCAGCGCGACGTTCTCTTGCGCTTCGGACGTCGAAGCGCCGAGATGCGGTGTGGCGACGACTTTGTCCGAGCCGAAGAGAACGTTGTCTTTCGCCGGTTCGGTTTCGAAGACGTCGAGGGCCGCGCCGGCGACGTGGCCGCTGTCGAGTGCATCACGCAGCGCCGTGTCGTCGATCAGGCCGCCGCGCGCGCAGGAGATGATGCGCACGCCCTTCTTCGTCTTGGCTAGCGCTTTGGCGTCCAGGATGTTGCGCGTCTTGTCCGTCAGCGGTGTGTGCAGCGTGATGAAGTCGGCGCGCGGCAGCAGGTCTTCGAGTTCGACCTTTTCGACGCCGAGTTCTTGCGCGCGTTCCGGGCTCAAATACGGGTCGAAAGCGACGATCTTCATGCGCAGGCCTTTGGCGCGGTCGACGACGATCGAACCGATGTTGCCGCAGCCGATGACGCCGAGCGTCTTGCCGGTGAGTTCGACACCCATGAAGCGGTTCTTCTCCCACTTGCCGGCGTGGGTCGATGCGTTCGCCGCCGGGATTTCGCGGGCGAGGGCGAGCATCAGCGAGATCGCGTGTTCGGCAGTCGTGATCGAATTGCCGTGGGGCGTGTTCATCACGATGATGCCGCGCGCGGTCGAGGCTGGGATGTCGACGTTGTCGACGCCGATGCCGGCGCGGCCGATCACCTTCAGATGCGTCGCGGCGGTGAGGAGGTCGGCGGTGACCTTCGTCGCGGAGCGGATCGCGAGGCCGTCATAGCGGCCGATGATGGACTTCAGTTCTTCCTTGGTGAGGCCGGGCTTCACGTCGACGTCGACGCCGCGGTCTTTGAAGATTTGGACGGCTGCGGGCGACAACTGGTCGGAGATGAGGACTTTGGGCATTGGTTTTGTTCCGGCGTGTTGGGTTCTGGAATGGGGTGGCGAGGCCGCGCCCGGTCTCCTGGGTCCCGGGTCTCGCTACGCTCGCCCGGGATGACAGGAGATGGTTGGTTTGGCCTACGACGCTTTGACTTGTGCCCAGGCCCAGTCGAGCCAGGGTGTGAGCGCCTTCATGTCTGCGCTGTCGACGGTGGCGCCGGCCCAGATGCGCAGGCCCGGTGGGGCGTCGCGGTAGGCGGCGATGTCGAAGGCCACGCCTTCCTTGTCGAGAAGGTCGGCGATCTTTTTCGCTGCCGCCGCTTGGCCGTCGGCGTCTTTGGCCGTGAACCATGGGTCGACGATCTTCAGGCACACCGACGTGTTCGAGCGTGTCTTCGGATCCTTCGCCAGGAAGTCCGCCCAGCCGGCCGTCTTCGTCCAGCGTTCGATGACGTGCAGGTTTTCATCGGCGCGGCCGATCAGGCCTTTGAGGCCGCCGACGCTTTCGGCCCATGTCAGCGCGTCGAGATAATCTTCGACGCAGAGCATGGAGGGCGTGTTGATCGTTTCGCCCTTGAAGATGCCTTCGTTGAGTTTGCCGTCTTTCGTCATGCGGAAGATTTTCGGCATGGGCCACGCCGGCTTGTGGCTTTCGAGGCGGGCGACCGCGCGGGGCGAGAGCACCAGCATGCCGTGCGCGGCTTCGCCGCCCAGCACCTTTTGCCAAGAGAATGTCGTTACATCGAGCTTTGCCCACGGCAGGTCTTGCGCGAAGGCCGCCGATGTCGCGTCGCAGAAGGTTACGCCTTCGCGTGTGTCGGAAATCCAGTTGCCGTCGGGCGCGCGCACGCCGGAGGTGGTGCCGTTCCAGGTGAAGATGACGTCGTGCGCCGGGTTCACTTGGGCGAGATCGGGCAGGTCGCCGTAACCGGCCTTCAGTACACGGACGTTCGGCAGCTTGAGCTGCTTCGTAATGTCGGTCGCCCAGTCGTTGCCGAAGCTTTCCCAGACGAGGACGTCGACAGGCTTTGGTCCCAGCATCGACCACAGCGCCATCTCGACCGCGCCGGTGTCGGACGCGGGGACGATGCCGATTCGATAGTCGGCGGGGATGCCAAGAATTTTTCGGGTGCGCTCAATCGCTTGTTCGAGCTTCGCCTTGCCCGGTTTCGAGCGGTGCGAACGGCCGATCAACGCTTGATTGAGTGCTTCGGGGGTCCAGCCGGGGCGCTTTGCGCAGGGGCCAGAAGAGAAGTGCGGCCTTGTCGGCCGCCCTGGGGGCTTCGTCGTCATGTTGTTCCATTCCTTACAGAATGGGCGCGTCCCGTTGGGGGGACGTGTCCCGCCCGATCTGTCGCGCGAATCAGCCGGTTCCGTCAATCGATATTCGCGGGCGCAGCATGCGACGGATGAACATGAACGGTGGACAACAGCGCCGTGTGTGACGGCCGCATTGTATCGGGCCTGAGATAACATCGTTACCAACTGCCCGTCCGACGGGCTTCAAAACTTCAATCGGCAAACCAAAAGGGAGAAGCAAATGCGCTTCATTGCGCTCATTGCCGCAGCCGCGGCACTCTGCGCCGGCCCTGCCTTTGCGGCGGGGTACAACGATTTTACGGGACGGTGGCACAACGCCGAGCGCGATACGCGGGATCTGACACGTCTGCGCATCTCGTTCGACGGCGACAATCTGGACGTTCGTGCGTGGGGCCAGTGCGAGCCTCGCGATTGCGATTGGGGGACGGTCGATGCCGTGGCCTATTCACCGAGCCCGGGCGCGAACCCGGCGGTGAGCGCGACGGAGATCATCGCCGTCTACAATCCGGGATTTGCGCGTAAGACGCTGATCCTCACGCTTCGTCCGGGCAACCGGATTTCGTATGCCATCTACACACGCTTCAGAGACTCGTCGCGCCGTCGGCCTTATGTCGTGCGCGGCACGCTGGTGCAGCGGCGCACCGGCGGTTGGGGTGATTGGCCCCCGGGCGGCGGCGGTGGCTGGGGTGACGATGATGGACCGGGCGGACCTGGTGGTCCGGGCGGTCCTGGTGACGACGACGAAGGCCCGGGTGGGCCTGGTGGTCCCGGCGGGTCTGGCGGCGGCGTGAGCTTCGATGAAGATTGCATCGGGTTCAATCCGAACCAGGTCGAAGCGCGCAATGTCGGCGGCGACTGGAAGGTCGTGCAGCGCGACATGGGGATGTTGTCCTTTGGTCCGCGCGCAGCCGAGGCGCAGCGTGCGGCGAACATCATCCGCACCTATCGCTTCAACCAGCAGTGCTTTGTCGGGCGGCCGAATCCGTCGATGACATACTGGAAGCGCGGTGACGGCATTCCGTCAAACGGTTATCCGGGCGACGACTGCACGAACAACAACCCGGACACGACGCGTGCCGTGTTCCAAGGCGGGCAGTGGCGCATCGTCGATGGCAGCCATTTGCTGATGTCGTTCGGCTCCCGCGGTGCGGAAGCGCGTAAGGCGCAGGAAGTCATCCGGTCATACCGGTTGAACCGCCATTGCTTCGTCGGACGGCCGAATCCGTCGATGGACTATTGGCTGTCGGAATAAGCGGCAGCGATTGAACTGCCGAACGGGCCAGCCGCGTCACGCGCGGCTGGCCCGCCGTCATTTGGGGAGGCTCGTGCGCGTTATCGTTATCGGGCTGCTGCTTGTTGGCCGAGCAGCCATTGGATGCCGGCCACATGCTGCTGGTCGTGGCTGCACAGGTAGTGGATCAGGCCGGCCAGCGTGACGTTGCCGTAGCCATCGAACACGCCACGACGCGTGAGTTGTTTCGGCTCGAGGGCATCGAGAATCTGCATGGTTTGCTTGCGCGCGGCGGTGAAGGCGTCGATCGCGGCGGCGGTGTCCGTTCGATCGTAGTCGCGCGGTTCGATCAACGCGTAGGTGTCAATCGAATCCAGCGTCGGGCTTTGCTCGGCGAGAACCCGCCGGAAGCGGACGATGTAGCCGTCGGCTTCGATGTCACGGAGGTGGCACAGCTGCTGACGGATGGTGAGTTCTTCGCTCGGGATGCCTTCCCAACTCGCGGGGCGCCAATCGAGCGCTTCGGGCGGCACCGTCGCGACGAAGGCGCGCAGCTTTTCGGGGAAGGTGCGCAAGGATTCGATCGACCATTCGACGGCGGACATGAGCTTGCCTCTTCAAACGGATATGAAAGCGCCGCCGCAACGAGGCTGCGACGGCGCGACATGGGCTGCACTGCGTTTCAACTAGAACGGCAGGATGTTGCGTTCGCGCGTGTAGCTCAAATAGCCCGCATTGACGCCGGCGCGGACGCCGAGGCCGGTGCGCATGGGCGCCAGCGAAATGCGGCCGCTGCGCTGATAGTTCACGCCGATGCCGGCGATGAAATAGTAGGTACCTTCGAGGCCCGGATAGCGCTGGAAGATCTCTTCCTGACGGCGGATTTGATACACCAGCGTGAAGCACTTCGACGCGTTGGCGCCGATGTCGAAGCCGATCGACGGGCCTTGCCAGTAGACCTTCATGCGCTTGTAGCCCTTGCGGGTCATGTGGCCGCTGCCATAGCGCAGGCCGACCGCGATGGCGCCGGAGGCTTCTTCGCCGGTGATGTAGGCGTTCGGGCGGCCGAGATCCCGGAAGATGCGCGACACGGCCTTTGCGACGGCTTGGCTCGTCATACCGAAGAAGTCGGACGCGATGCGCACGATCTCAGGCTCGGTATAGGTGTCGTCGGCCGCCGTCGCTGTCTCGTTGACGAGCGCCAACGCCGCCGCCAGGGACATGGCGCCGCCGGCGCCTTGGGTCAGCGCTTCGCGGCGGGACAGTTTCTTGTTGTCGGTCATGTGGTTCTCCGAAGAATTTCAAGCCCCTTGCGGGTGAATTCTAGCCTGGCCATATGACAAGTGCGAGGCGAGATGCAAGATGTCCGGATGTGAGCTTCGCTATGAATCCGGCGCATAGATATGCTTCCGGTTGATTCGGGGCGGTCGTCGTCTGCCTCGTCAATTCAAGAGGGGACGTCAATGTTCGCAGAATCCGGAACCGTCTTTGTTCTCGTCTTCCTTTTCGCCGCCCTTGTCGTCGTTTTCCGCGCGATCAAGTTCGTGCCGCAAGGCTATGGCTGGACCGTCGAGCGGTTCGGACAATACATGCGGACGTTGAAGCCTGGGCTTGGGCTCATCAATCCGCTGTTCGAACGGATCGGGCGCAAGATTTCCATGATGGAAATGGTGCTCGACATTCCAAGTCAGGAAGTCATCACCAAGGATAACGCCCAGGTTACGGCCGACGCCATCGCGTTCATTCAGGTCGTCGACGTGGCGCGGGCCGCGTATGAGGTTCAGGACTTGAACCGCGCGATCGCGAACCTTGCCCTGACCAACGTGCGTACGGTGATCGGTTCGATGGATCTCGACGAGGTGCTGTCGAAGCGCGACGAGATCAACGTGAAGCTGCTTCGCGTGATCGACGCGGCGACGCAACCGTGGGGCGTGAAGGCGACGCGCATCGAGATCAAAGATCTGTCGCCGCCGGCGGACATCACCGAGTCGATGGCGCGGCAGATGAAGGCTGAGCGCGAGCGGCGCGCCGAAGTCTTGACCGCGGACGGTCAGAAGCAGGCGGCGATCTTGCGTGCCGAGGGCTCGAAGCAGTCAGCGATCCTTGAGGCGGAAGGCCGGCGTGAAGCCGCCTACCGCGATGCCGAAGCGCGCGAGCGTTCGGCGGAGGCGGAGGCGAAGGCGACGACGCTGGTTTCGGAAGCGATCGGCCGCGGCGATGTGCAGGCGATCAACTACTTCCTCGGTCAGAAATATATCGAGGCGTTCAAGGATTTGGCGAATGCGCCGAACCAGAAGTTCGTCATTCTGCCGATGGAATCGGCGGGGCTTTTGGGTTCGATCGCGGGCATCGGCGAGCTTGCGAAGCTTGCGGGCGAACGTGGCGCGGGCGCGGCGACGGCGTCGGGACGCGCGGGCATCGTGCCTCAAACGCGGTCGTAGTGTACGCATCACCTGGGGAGGGACGCGCATGGATATGTTTGCCGACTGGCTGCTGAATGTCGGGCCGTTTCACTGGCTGGCGCTTGCCGCGCTGCTGATCGGACTCGAGATGGTGATGCCGACGCAGTATCTGATTTGGCCCGGGATCGCGGCGGCGGTGACGGGGCTTGCGTCGGCGCTGATCGTGATCGGATGGCCGGCGCAGATCGCGATCTTCGGCGTGTTGTCGATCGTGCTGGTGGTGGGATCCCACTACTTGCCGCAAGCGGCGGCCCTGACCGGCGCGATGGCGTCGCTGAATCAGCGTACGGATCAGATGATCGGGCAAATGGCGACCGTGGCCGAAGACTTTCACAACGGGCATGGCGCGGTCACGGTCGGCGATACGCGCTGGTCGGCGCACAGCGTTGACGGCAGCGACTTCCCGGCCGGGACGAAGGTCGAAATCGTCTCGGCGGAAAGCACGCTGCTGAAAGTGAAGCGGACGCCTTAGGCTGCGGGCCTAGCGGCCCCAGGCGACGAAGCTTGGGTTCGCGAAATTTTCGCGCGCGTTGCCGTAGGTGAGCGGCGTCTTGCCGTCGAGGCGCGTGACGCGACCGCCGGCCGCCGACAGCACCGCATGACCCGCGGCAGTGTCCCATTCCATCGTTTGTCCGTGGCGCGGATAGATGTCGGCTTCGCCTGCGGCGATCACACAGAATTTCAACGACGAGCCCGCCGCGATCAGATCGCGGATCGGGTAGTGCGCCAGGTATTCCTCGGTCAGGCGGTCACGGTGGCTGCGGCTGGCGATCGCCGTCATGCCGTCGGCGGGCGTCGCGCGCGTTGAGATTTGCTTCGCCGGGTTCTTGCCGTGTTCTTCGAACGCCTTGGCGCCGCAGCCCCAGAACATGCGGTTGATCGCGGGGGCGAAGACGACGCCGGCCGTCGGGCGGCCGTGTTCAATGAGCGCGATGTTGACCGTGAACTCGCCGTTGCGGTTCAGGAATTCCTTCGTTCCGTCGAGGGGGTCGACGAGGAAGAACACGCCGCCGGAGACGTCGGGGTTGGCGCCCGCCGCGGCGCTTTCCTCTGCAACCACCGGGATGCCCGGCGCGATTTTCGCAAGGTCGCGGATGATCAGATATTCGGCTTCTTCGTCGGCCAGCGTGACGGGCGATTTGTCGGCCTTTTCGCGACGTACGATTTCGCCCGCGTAGTGGCGCATGATGAGCGCGCCCGCGTCGCGTGCCGCGGCTACCATCTGTGCGAGCAATTTTTCGCGCGCGTCTGGCGAGAGCATTGTCATCGCGATGCGCGTCCTGCGGGATCGACGGGTGTCAATTCCGCATTCTGGATGTTGATCACGCGTTTTCCCGCGTTTTCGAAATTCACCGTGACACGCTCACCTGCAACCGACTGGACCTGTCCCAATCCCCAGTCGTGGGCGCCTTCAAGCACGACATATTGGCCGGGTTCAAGCATGCTGCCCAAAGATTCGTGCTTCGCCATGGTTTCGAGCCGTCGCGCCTTAAACGTTTCTTAAGCGGAAATTGGTGGGTTAGATTGATGCAACGCGCACACTCCGAATATCTGTCACTGGCCGCGGCAACAAACAATGCCGCGCCGCAGGAAACGCATCAACCGCCCATGAACGAACTCGACCTCGGCGCACTTCTGGTGTCGCGCGTTTGTCACGACCTGATCAGTCCGGTCGCGGCGATCTCGAACGGTCTTGAGATTCTGGCCGACGAGGAAGACGCGGAGATGCGGGCGCACGCGATGCGCCTGATCGAGCACAGCGTCGGGCAGGCGAAGGCCCGGCTGCTGTTCGCGCGGCAGGCGTTCGGCGCAATGGGGTCCGCCGGGGCGGAGATCGACCTGCGCGAAGTGGGCGAGGTCGCGGCGGAGTTCTTCCGAGCGGGCAAAGCGAAGCTTGAGTGGCACGTGCCGGCGATCGCGGTCGACAAGGAAATCATCCGTGTGCTGCTTAATCTCGCGGCACTGGGCGCGGATTGCATTCCGCGCGGGGGGCTTTTGACCGTGAAGGTCGAGACGCCGCGCGGGGCGGTGGTCATATCGGTCGTCGCCAAGGGGCTGAAGGCCAACCTTGCGACCGACATCAAGGAAGGCTTGGCGCTGAAGACGCCGTCCGAGGATCTTACCGGACGGACGATTGCTCCTTTCGTGACGGCGCTGCTCGCCAAGAAGCTCGGCGGCGCGGTCGCCTATGCGCATGAAGGGGACACCGTGCGATTCGACGTGCGGTTCGATCGCAAGCCGGGCTGAACGTCCCGCCGTATACAGGCGCAGACCCCTAGGAAGATATGCGGCGCCGGCGGCTCACCGGCGCCGATTTTCTAACCTTTGATACAAATAAAACAATCAGCGGGCGAATTTTAGGCTTTCGTTAACCGCCCCTCGACAATTGTCGGCCAACGGATTCATTGACTTTTCAAACCAACGCCCGGGCGGCCTATAGGGAGTGCGTATGAGCTTCGGATTTGCGCGTTTTGACGAAACCAAAGCAACGTTGGAGGCCCTGTCGCGGTCTCAGGCCACCATCGAGTTCAAGCCTGACGGCACGATCCTCACGGCCAACCAGAACTTCCTCACTACCTTGGGGTACACCATCGACGAGATCAAGGGTCGCCATCACGGCATGTTTGTGGACCCTGCGTATCGTAATTCGCCGGAGTACAGCGAGTTCTGGCAGAGGCTGCAACGCGGCGAATTCCAGGCGGCGGAATTCAAGCGCATCGCCAAGAGCGGCAAGGAGGTCTGGATTCAGGCGTCCTATAACCCTGTGCTCGATGGCCAAGGGCGGGTCATCAAGGTTGTCAAGTTCGCGACCGACACCACTCAACACAAACTGCAATTCGCCGACCTCAGCGGTCAGGTTGCCGCGATCGGCAAAGCGCAAGCCGTGATCCAGTTCGAACTGGACGGCACGATCATCACGGCGAACGAGAATTTTTTGGCGGTGCTGGGTTACACGCTCGACGAGATCAAAGGCCGTCACCACAGCATGTTCGTCGATGCGGCGACGCGCAATTCGGGCGAGTACGGCGAGTTCTGGCGGCAGCTGGCGCGCGGGCAGTACCAGGCGGCGCAGTACAAGCGCATCGGCAAGGGCGGCAAGGAGGTCTGGATTCAGGCGTCCTACAATCCGATCTTCGACATGAACGGCAAGCCGTTCAAAGTGGTTAAGTTTGCGACCGACATTTCGGGGCAGATCGAACTGATGGCGAACGTGCGCAAGCTGATTGACGAGAACGTCGGCGCGATCGACGGCGCGGTCAGGAACGCGGAAGAGCAAGCGACGAGCGCGTCGAGCGCTGCGGCCCAATCTTCGGCGAACGTCAACAGCGTGGCGACAGGGGCGGAAGAGCTGACGGCGTCGATCCGCGAGATATCGGAGAGCATGAACAAGTCGCTGGCCGCCGTGAACGGTACGGTGGGTCATGCGACGGCGGCCGATCAGTCGGCGCAGAAGCTGGGGGCGGCCACCAAGTCGATGGGTGCGATCGTCGGAATCATTCAGGATATCGCCAGCCAGATCAATCTCTTGGCGCTCAATGCCACCATCGAATCCGCACGGGCCGGCGACGCAGGCAAGGGCTTTGCCGTCGTCGCCAACGAGATCAAGAATCTGGCTCGTCAGGCAAGCGACGCGACGGATCAGATCAACAAGGAAATCTCGGACGTTCAGCTCGTGTCCGGCGAGGTGATCGGCGCCTTGAAGCAGATCCAGGACTCGGTCGTCCACGTAAAGGACTTTGTGTCCGGTACGGCGAGTGCGGTCGAAGAGCAGAGCGCCGTCACGCGCGACATCTCGTCGAATATGCACAGCGCCGCGACCGCCGTGAACAGCATCGCCAGCAACATCGTCAGCATTAGCGACGCCATCAAGCTCGCCAATACAGCGATGGGAACGACCAAGCAGGCGGCGCTGGCGCTCGCGCGATAGGCGGCTGACGACTCGGCAGAGGCGTCGGCTTGGGTTGCCGACGCCCGTCTCGCAAACGACCCAGTTGCCGACCCTGTCACACCCGGCACCTGGACCGAAAGGTTCCGTTAACGGTCCTCGCCAAGGATGCGTCTCGAGTTCCAGGCAGATTCTAAACGTGCCGCAGCGGTCGCATCGCGCGGATAGTGGACGGGTGAAGAATGGACGACCTACTACGCGACTTCTTGACCGAGTCGAACGAGAGCTTGACCGTCGTCGACGGCGAGCTGGTCAAGCTTGAAGCGGATCCGAACAATAAGGACGTCCTGCAAAAGATCTTCCGCTTGGTCCACACGATCAAAGGAACGTGCGGGTTCATCGGGCTGCAGCGTCTTGAGAAAGTCGCGCACGCGTCCGAGAACGTGCTGGGCAAATTCCGCGACGGCGTTTTGTCGGTCACGCCGGAAGCGGTCACGCTGATCCTTGAATCGCTCGACAGCATCAAGGCCATTCTTGAGCAGATCGAGAAGACGGAGTCGGAGCCTGCGGGCGACGACAGCGTGCTGATCGCGCGGTTGGAGAAGGCGGCGGCGGGCGAACTGTTCGCGGCCGTCGCGGCGCCCGTCCAGGCCGTCGACGCGGACGGCGAGCACGAGCCGGCGCAGGCGGCCAAGGCGGGGCCGGCGGCGAAGGGCGGCGAGGTTTCGGTCGCCAACCAATCGATCCGCGTCAATGTCGACGTCATCGAACAGCTGATCGTGATGGTCAGCGAACTGGTGCTGACGCGCAACCAGCTGCTTGAGATGGTGCGTACCCAGAACGACAGCGAGTTCAAGGTGCCGCTGCAGCGCCTGTCCAACGTGACGGCGGAACTGCAAGAAAACGTCATGAAGACGCGCATGCAGCCGATCGGCAATGCATGGGCGAAGCTGCCGCGCATCGTGCGCGATCTTGCCAACGAACTGGGCAAGAAGATCGACCTGCAAATGCACGGCGCGGAAACCGAGCTTGATCGCCAGGTTCTGGAGCTGATCAAAGACCCGCTGACGCATATGATCCGCAATTCGGCGGACCACGGACTTGAGACGCTTGCCGAGCGGCGCGAGGCGGGGAAAGCCGAAACCGGCATCATCAATCTGCGCGCCTATCACGAAGGCGGCCATATCATCGTCGAGATCGCGGACGACGGGCGCGGCCTTCCGACGGACAAGATCAGAGCCAAAGTCATCGCGAACGGCCTGGCGAGCGAGGCGGACGTCGCGCGCATGAGCGACGCGCAACTCCACCGCTTTATCTTCCACGCCGGACTTTCGACGGCGGCGAAGGTGACCAACGTGTCGGGCCGTGGCGTCGGCATGGACGTGGTGCGGTCGAACATCGAGCTGATCGGCGGGTCGATCGACCTGAGCTCAAAGGAAGGGCAGGGCACGACGTTCACGATCAAGATTCCGCTGACGATGGCCATCGTTTCGGCGCTGATCGTAGGCGTGCAGGGTATGCGCTTTGCGATCCCGCAGATTTGCGTGATGGAGCTGGTGCGCGCGGTCGAAGGAACCGAGACGAAAATCGAGCGGATCAACAACACTTCCGTTCTTCGCCTGCGCGACCGCCTGCTGCCGCTGCTTCGGCTCTCGGAGGTTCTCAAGCTGCCGGCGGATGAGAAGACGGCCGCGGAAGCCTACATTGTCGTCGCTCAAGCGGCGGGGCGGACATTTGGCATCGTCGTCGATACCGTCTTCGACACCGGCGAAATCGTGGTGAAACCCGTCAGCCCGATCCTCAAGGAAATCCCGAGGTACT
>JAEUMM010000038.1 GCA_016792645.1 Alphaproteobacteria bacterium
CTCATCCGTGCCGCTGATGCCGAAGGCGACCTGCGACACCATCCTGATGGACTTCGACAGCCTGCGCGACGTGAAGTCGGGCCTGGGCACCGCAGCCGTCATCGTCATGGACCGCTCGACCGACGTCGTGAAAGCGATCGCGCGCCTCGCGCGCTTTTACAAACACGAATCCTGCGGCCAGTGCACGCCGTGCCGCGAAGGCACCGGCTGGATGTGGCGCGTGATGGAACGCCTCGTCACTGGCGACGCCGAGCCGAAGGAAATCGACCTCCTGCTCGAAGTCACCTACCACGTCGAAGGCCACACGATCTGCGCACTGGGCGACGCCGCCGCATGGCCGATCCAAGGTCTCATCCGCCACTTCCGCAGCGAAATCGAACGCCGCATCAACGCCAAACGCGCGGGGAAACCAGCGCCGATCGCGGCGGAGTAGGCTCATGACCAAACTCATCGTCGACGGCAAAGAAATCGACGTCCCCGCGGACTACACGCTGCTGCAGGCCTGCGAAGCGGCGGGCGCCGAGATTCCGCGCTTCTGCTACCATGAGCGTCTGTCGATCGCCGGCAATTGCCGCATGTGTCTCGTCGAACTGAAGGGCTCGCCGAAGCCCGTCGCTTCGTGCGCCTGGGGCGTGCGCGATTGCCGCCCCGGCCCGAACGGCGAACCGCCGGTCGTCAACACCAAGACCCCGATGGTGAAGAAGGCGCGCGAAGGCGTGATGGAATTCCTTCTTATCAATCACCCGCTCGACTGCCCGATCTGCGACCAAGGCGGCGAATGCGACCTGCAGGACCAGGCGATGGCCTACGGCCACGCCAAGTTCAACCGCTTCGAAGAAAACAAGCGCGCCGTCACCGACAAATACATGGGGCCCTTGGTCAACACGATCATGACGCGCTGCATCCACTGCACGCGCTGTATCCGTTTCGCGGCCGAAGTCGCCGGCGTCGATGAGATCGGCGCGACCGGCCGCGGCGAAGACATGGAAATCACGACGTATCTTGAGCACGCCGTATCGTCGGAAATGTCGGGCAACGTCATCGACCTCTGCCCCGTCGGCGCATTGACGTCGAAGCCCTACAAGTTCAACGCCCGTCCGTGGGAGCTGACCAAAACCGAATCCGTCGACGTGATGGACGCCGTGGGCTCGGCGATCCGCGTCGACTCGCGTGGGTCCGAAGTCATGCGCTTCCTCCCGCGCGTGAACGAAGAGATCAACGAAGAATGGATCTCCGACAAAACGCGCTTCGTTTGGGACGGCTTGCGCCGCCAACGCCTCGACACGCCCTACATCCGCAAGAACGGCAAACTCCAACCCGCGTCATGGGCTGAAGCCTTCGCCGCCATCGCCGACCGCGTCCGCGCGACGAAGCCCGAACGCATGGCCGCCATCGCAGGCGACCTCGTCGGTGTCGAACCCGTCAAGGCGCTCAAAGATCTGATGATCGCGCTCGGCGCGGCGAGCATCGACTGCCGCCAAGACGGCGCAAAGATCGGCCACGGTTCGCGCCAAGGCTATCTCTTCAACACGACCATCGCCGGCATCGAACACGCCGACGCGCTGCTCCTCATCGGAACCAACCCGCGTTGGGAAGCGCCGCTCATCAACGCCCGCATCCGCAAGACATGGCTGCGTGGCGACCTGAAGATCATGCGCATCGGCGTCCGCGCCGACCTCAGCTACCAAGTCCAAGATCTCGACAACAACCCGGCCGACCTCACCGACATGGCCGCGGGAAAACACAGCGCCTTCGACACCCTGAAGAACGCCAAGCATCCGATGCTGATCGTCGGCCAAGGCGCGCTCGCCCGCGCCGACGGCGCCGCGATCCTCGCCGCGGCAGCACAGATCGCGCGTAACTCCGGCATGATCGGACCGGCGGGCGAGGGCGGCTGGAACGGCTTCAACGTCCTGCACACGGCCGCCGGCCGCGTCGGCGCACTCGATATCGGCTTCCTACCGCAAAAAGGCGGCCGCGATACGGTCGCGATCCTGGACGCCGCCACACGCGGCGACATCGATTTCGTTTACCTGCTGGGCGCCGACGAACTCGACACGAAGAAACTCGGCAAAGCCTTCGTCGTCTACCAAGGCTCGCACGGCGACGCCGGCGCACATCGCGCCGACGTGATCCTCCCCGGCGCCGCCTACACCGAACAGAACGCGACTTACGTGAACACGGAAGGCCGCGTCCAACAGGCCAAGCGCGCCACGTTCCCACCCGGCGACGCCCGCGAAGACTGGACGATCCTACGCGCGCTCTCCGACGTGCTGGGCAAGCGCCTGCCGTACGACGACATGGCGACGCTGCGCAAAGCGATGCTCGCCGACGCGCCGCATCTCGCAAACCTCGACACCGCGCCGGCGAACCCCGGTGCCGACCCCGCCATCTGGACTAACATCGGCGCCGCCGGCACGATCGCAAGAACCGCGTTCGAACCGGCGATAAAGGACTTCTACCTAACAAACCCAATCGCCCGCGCCAGCCACGTCATGGCCGAATGCAGCACCCTGTTCGTCAAGCCGCGCGTCGCGCAGGCGGCGGAGTAAGGCGATGACGACAGCGACACAAACACTGTCATCCCGGACGCGACTTTTCCCGACGCGAAGCGTCGCTGGAAAAGTCAGCGATCCGGGACCCAGGGTCGCCGCGCAAGCGTTCGTGCTGTGTCCCTGGGTCCCGGACAGTAAGGCTCGCAGGAGGGGCGTTGCTTCGCAACGCGCTCGCCTAACTTCCGGGATGACAGAGAATCGGGGCGCCTCCCAATGACCTATCTCCAAAACACCTGGAGCGACTTCTACTGGCCGAACGCCTGGTGGCTCGATCCCGTCGGCATGATCGCGATGATGCTGCTCTTCATTATCGTTCTGCTGGTGATGATTGCCTTCATCCTCCTCTTCGACCGCAAGGTATGGGCGGCAGTGCAGCTGAGACGCGGTCCCAACGTCGTGGGCCCCTACGGTCTCCTGCAATCCTTCGCCGACCTCTTCAAATTCGTCTTCAAGGAAGTGGTCATCCCCGCCGGCGCCAACAAAGGCGTCTTCCTTCTCGCGCCTCTCGTGACCACCACGTTGGCGCTGGGTGCCTGGGTCGTCGTGCCGGTCGCCGACCGCTGGGTCTTCTCCGACATCAACGTCGGTATTCTCTATATCTTCGCGATCTCCTCGCTCGGCGTATACGGCATCATCATGGGCGGCTGGGCGTCGAACTCGAAGTATCCGTTCCTCGGCGCCTTACGCTCGGCCGCGCAGATGGTCTCCTACGAAGTCTCGATCGGCTTCGTGATCATCACGGTGCTGCTGACCGCGGGCTCGCTGAACCTCTCCGCCATCGTCAACGCCCAAGCCGGCGGCATCCATCACTGGTACCTGTTCAGCCCGCTGCTGCCGATGGCCGTCGTCTTCTTCGTCTCGGCCCTCGCCGAGACCAACCGCCCGCCCTTCGACCTGCCGGAAGCCGAATCCGAACTCGTCGCGGGCTTCATGGTGGAATACTCGTCGACGCCGTACCTCCTCTTCATGCTGTCGGAGTACGTCTCTATCGTCCTCATGTGCGCCATGATGACGATACTGTTCCTGGGGGGCTGGCACCCGCCGCTGGAGGTCGCGCCCTTCACCTGGGTCCCCGGCATCCTTTGGTTCATCCTCAAAATCTGGGTGATCTTCTTCCTCTTCGCGATGGTGAAGGCGATCGTGCCGCGCTACCGCTACGATCAGCTGATGCGCATCGGCTGGAAGTTCTTCCTGCCCATTTCGCTGTTCTGGGTGGTCCTGACCGCGGGCTATCTGCTCGCCTTCGACATGCTTCCGGGAGCGAAATGATGGCCCAGTGGCTCCGCATGGTCTTTATGGTCGACTTCCTGTCCGGCTTTTGGCTGGGCATGAAGTACCTGTTCAAGCCCAAGACCACGCTGAACTACCCGTTCGAGAAAGGCCCGCTCTCGCCGCGCTTCCGTGGCGAACACGCGCTGCGCCGCTACGCCAACGGGGAAGAACGCTGCATCGCCTGCAAGCTGTGTGAAGCCATCTGCCCCGCGCAGGCCATCACCATCGAGGCCGAACCGCGCGACGACGGCTCGCGCCGCACGACCCGCTACGACATCGACATGGTCAAATGCATCTACTGCGGCTTCTGCCAAGAAGCCTGCCCGGTGGACGCCATCGTCGAAGGCCCGAATTTCGAATTCGCCACCGAAACCCGTGAAGAGCTGCTCTACGACAAGGCAAAGCTGCTCGCCAACGGTGACCGTTGGGAACGCGAGATCGCCAAGAACCTGGAGTTGGATGCCCCCTATCGCTAGAAGGGGCCGCCT
>JAEUMM010000053.1 GCA_016792645.1 Alphaproteobacteria bacterium
AGCGGTCGCGCCGCCGGCGCAAGATAGGCCGCACCGTTGACCAGCATGCCGGCCAGCGTCGGATCCGCGGCCTGGTTCGCCGCAACATAGGCCTGCAGGCCCGGGTTGCTCGGCGAAATCCAGAACCGGTTCGTGAAGAACGGCGCCGGATTGCCCGGCACTTGCGCCTGCTCTTCAGCCGACGGCGTCGACAGGATCGCGTAGAGCGGCGTCGTCTCCCAATGCGGGACTTCCGTCGATGCATAGAGCGCGTCAACGAAGAAGCGGTGGTTCGGCGCCATGTCGATGTTCAGCGAGCTGTAGACCTGCAGCTTGTCTTCTTCTTCCTGCAGATTGTCGAAGTCGATGTACTGCATCTGACAGACCGGCGTCGTGCCGCTGAAGCCCGGATACCCGCCAAGCCCCGCGCACCCGCGATCGCGCGCAAGTGTGGTGCCCGGTGAGAAATAGAGCAAAGAGCCGGGGCTGCCTGCCGCCGACCAGCCGCCTTCCGGATTCTGCACGTACTCGCTCTGGGTAAAGCTGCGGTCCAGCGCGTCAAGTTCGCTGCGGTGCTGGAAGCCGACCGATACCATCCAGTTCATCGTTTCGGTGTCGTAGCCATAGATGCCGCGTGCCGCATAGTCGCCGTTGGCGTCGTTGACGAAGCGCCAATCGCCGGCCATCCCCAACCCGTCGTAATTCTTCTTCGTGATGAAGTTGACCACGCCGCCGATCGCGTCGGAGCCGTACGTCACCGCCGCGCCGTCCTTCAGCACTTCGATGCGCTCGAGCGCGGCCACCGGAATGACGTTCGTGTCGACGATGCCTTGCCCCGCAAGGCCGAACGGATTGAGCGCGAACCTGCGGCCGTTCATCAGGATAAGCGTTCGCGTCGGGCCAAGGCCGCGCAGGTTGATCGATGCCGTGCCTTCCGAACCTTGCGCGCGCGCGTCGAATTGGTTGGTGTCGCCGATGACGCCGCTCGAAACGGGAAGTGCTTTCGCGACTTCAACGATCGTCGGCGCCCCGTCTTTTTCAAGATCCTCCGACGTCACGACGTCGACCGGCAGCGACGTGCTCTCGCGCCGCTTCTTGATGTGCGAGCCGGTGACGGTGACCTTCTCGATCGGTCCCTCGGTCGCCTGACTGGGTGGTGGAGTTGTGCCTTGCGCCTGCGCGCTGCCGCTCACGGCGGCCATCAAAACTAACGCCACGGCAGACACGGTGCCGCAACACACCGCTTTACGGTACGTCATTCGTCCCCCCTGCATTTCCCCCGACTGAAACGTTGGATTTCAGCCATTTTTTGCCGCACTCTAAACTGGTGCGATCGTCAAACGCTACTTGCAGTTGGTGAGGTCGTCAATAATGTTGACCGGGCCGGTACATATCTTCGAGGAAGCTGTAGCGTCATGGCATCATTAACGACGCCGCGTCGCGGGACCTTGGGGCAGGGCGGTGATCGGCTATGGTGAGAGTGCGGCACGCGGAATCGCGGTCCGCGCATCGCGGCACCCCATCGATCCTACGGACCCACGGAACAAGGCGCGTGGACGACGTCACTACCGAAAAGTCGGCCCAGCGCGACAAGAGGATGGCCGCGGGATCCAGGCGCGAGCAACTGATGGATGCCGCCGCGCGCCAAATCGTCGAGCAAGGCTTCCTGCCCCTGCCGATCGAAGGCCTGGCCCGCGCCGCGCACGTCAGCAAGGCGCTGATCTACGTTCACTTCCCAACGCAATACGATCTGGCGAACGCGATCCTCGCGCGCGAACTCGACGCGCTCTTCGCGGCCGGTCTCGACAAGGCGTCGCGCGGGGAGGGCTTGCAGGACGTCGCCGTCGATTGCGCCGCCCTCTACTTCGAGCACGTGCGGCGCTGGGGACCGCTCCTCCATATTCTGCTCAGCGATCTTTACATGGCCGGCCATCACGATCGAACGGCGCTGGCCCGCCGGGACGCCGTCATGCGCCGCTTGGGCCGCATCGCCCGCCGTCGCATTCGCCTGCCGCCGATCGAGATCATCGCCGGCATCAACATCATCCTGGCCATTCCCGAAGAAGCCGGCGCGCTGGCCTTCCACGGCGAAGTCGACCCGGCCATTGCGCGCGACATGTGCCGTACACTGACGGTCAGTGCTCTGAAGGGCTTGGCCTCCTGCGCGCCGAACGCTAAGTCGGATCGCCCACAGCCGCTTTGACCGTGTCGCGCGAGCCTTGTTCGGTCATCGCGATGCACAACCGCTCCGCCACCGCCGCCGGGAGCTTACGCGACGCCACAAGCCGGCCCGCCCGCAAACTCAAGCTGGTCAAGATACTCGTGCAAGCCAGCGCCACCGGCTTCGACACGTCGAACGTCTGCACCAGATAGCTCGCATGACGGTTCATGTCGTCGCCGCGGCGGTCGCGATGATCGCGCCGCATGGCAAGCCGAACTTCGGGACTGCGCAGCAAAGTCTGCAATAACCCGCCGCGAACCTCGACCTGCTTCAAATACCCGCGGATCGACGCCGACAAGCGCGAATAGTGATCGGTCGCCAAATCCATCTCGGCCTTACGCCCGTCGCGCATCGCCCGAAGTTCGCGCCGCGCCAACTCGACCAGCAAAGCCTCGCGCGTCCGGAAATAGTTGTAGGCCTGCGTCTCGCTCACACCCGCATCGCGCGCAATCCGTTTCATGGAAGCCGCGTGCGTCCCCTCGCGCTCGACAACGGCGGCCGCGACCGCGATCAACTGCTCGCGCCGCGCCTCACGCGAAAGCCGCGTCTGCGTCCGCCGCGAATTCGCCCGCTCCGCCGAAATGGTAATCGGCTCGCCATCGCCGCCGGGATCCGCAGGCAAAGCAGGCCGCGCCGGCGCGGTCCCCGCTGAAACCTTCATCCAATGCCCGCGCGAAGGGTAGGGCACGTGCACCCGGCTGCAAATCTTGGCCAGCGCATTTCCCGTCAACCCAAACTCGCGCGCCAACACGCTCATCGGCTTGGACCAAACGCGCTCGTAAAGCTCGTCGCGGGAAAGAACGGTGGGTTTCTTCATGCCGCAATATTAACCCCGGCTGTGCGCAACGCGCCAGCACACAGTAGCGTCACGCTTTACGGGCCCGGCGCAGCGACTTGCTCAGCCCGGCACCGCCTGACAAGCTCGCCGCATCCGCTATTCGATTAAGGACGCTCGCCCCATGTTCGACCTCATCATCCGCAACGGCACCGTCGTCGACGGCACCGGCGCCGACCGCCGCACCGCCGACGTCGCCGTCAAGAACGGCCGCATCGCCAAAGTCGCCCCGCACATCACGGAGCGCGCCACGCGCGAAGTCGACGCCAAGGGCCTGCTGGTCGCGCCCGGCTGGGTCGACATCCACACGCACTACGACGGCCAAGCGACCTGGGACGACGAACTCGGCCCCTCCGCCTGGCACGGTGTCACCACATTGATCATGGGCAATTGTGGCGTCGGCTTCGCGCCGGTGAAACCCGACAAGCACGACTGGCTGATCGCGTTGATGGAAGGCGTCGAAGACATCCCCGGCGCGGCGCTCACCGAAGGCATCACCTGGGGCTGGGAAAGCTTCCCCGAGTATCTCGACGCGTTGGAAAAGATGCCGCGCTCCGTCGACGTCGCCGCCCAAATCCCGCACGGTGCCGTCCGCGCCTACGTGATGGGCGAACGCGCCAACGACGACAAGGCCAACGCCGCCGACATCGCCGAGATGGCGACGATCGTCGAAAGCGGCATCCGCGCCGGCGCGCTCGGCTTCTCGACCTCGCGCACGATCCTGCACCGCGCGAAAGACGGCGTACCCGTGCCCGGCACCTTCGCCGGCGCCGACGAACTGCTCGCGATCGCGAACGCGATGGGCAAGGCCGGCCACGGCGTCTTCGAACTCGCCTCCGACATGGCGCCCGCCGCCAACGAGTTCTCGTGGATGCGCGAGATGTCGCGCGAAAGCGGCGTGCCCGTCACCTTCGCGATGCTGCAAAGCCCGATGAACCCGAACAACTGGCGCGAACTCCTGCGCATGGCGAACGTCGCCAACGACGACGGCGCCAACGTCTACGCCCAAATCGCGATCCGCCCGACGGGCCTGGTGCTCGGCTGGGAATCGACGATCAACCCCTTCTCGTTCCAACCGTCCTACATGCAGCTCGCCGCACTCCCGATCAAAGAGCGCCTCGAACGCTTGCGCGATCCAGCTGTCCGCGCGCAAATCATCGGCGAACAACCGGTCCAACTCGGCGGCCAACTCGCGAGCCTTCTTGCCATCTTCACCGGCGGCTTCGACCGCATGTTCC
>JAEUMM010000112.1 GCA_016792645.1 Alphaproteobacteria bacterium
CTTGAAGACCTCATCGGGCGCCTTTGCGCCAGCGAGGTAGCGGCCGTGGTTGTCGAGGAAGAGGTCGCGCCAGGCTTCGGCCTGCGGGTTTTTCAGGTGCCGCAACGCGTCGATCGCAAGCCGGTGATGGTTGCTGCGGCAAACCGAATTCATCACCAAGCGATAAAACATACTCATTATACAACGCCCCCAGAATCAAAGCTTAATGCTGGTTAAGCGGGGTTAACGAGTCGTTAAGGTGTGGTGCGTCCTGTCACGCCCGCGCGCGAGCGAACGCGGCGTTGTGCTTTGCCGTTTACGCCAGGCGCTTCTCGAGAAACACACTGCGTTCGATCGTGTTCGGCGGCAGGGCGAGGTAGTCGCCGAAGGCCTCGCAGCGTTTGAAACCGGCGCGTTCGTAGACGCGGATGGCGGCGAGGAGGACGTCGCCGGTTTCGAGGAGGAGGCGGGTGACGCCGCGGGCTTTTGCTTCGGCTTCGAGCTGCGCGATGACGGCCTGGACGACGCCCGTGCCGCGCGCGTGGGGGCGGACGTACATGCGTTTGAGTTCGGCAAAGCCGTCTTCGAAGGCGATGCCGCCGCAGCCGACGGCCTTGCCGTTGACGCGGGCGATGAAGAAGGCGATGTGCGGCTGGAAGATCTTGTCGAGGCTGAGGCCGTGGCGCTGATGCGGTTCGAAGTCGCCCGAGAGGTCGGCTTCGAGTTCTTCGATCAACGCGCGGGCGTCGTCGGTTGCGTGCGTCGTGCGTTCGATGGTGAGCGTCATCATTGCACCGCTACCCAGGTTGGCGCGGGCAATCAACTGCGCAAAACGGCGCAAAGGTTGGCCGGTGTCTCCCCCGCCGATTGCCGCAAACTTGTGCAGCGCGAGCGGGGGAGACGGTCTTCGTCAGTGCTTGATCGCGTCGCGAACTTCGACCAGCCGGTCGTGGAGCTTGAAGAGAACGAGCACGATCTCACACCATACGCGCCACAAGACGATACTGATCGCCGTGAAGACGACGGCCCAAATTATGCCCAAGCCGCCGCCGGGCGCGGGTTGACCGAACGCGCCCGTGCCGCTGCCGCCGCCCTGCATGGCGAAGTACGCGCCGGCGAGGCCGCTGAGGACGATGAGCACGATACCGATCAGGTAGATGACGAGGATGACGCGCGGCGTCCATAACGTTTGAAACGTGAACATTTCTCTCTCCCGTGTTATTTCGTTTCTATTGATCTGAGAGACAAGTTCTCTCAGTGTTGAGTGTTATATGAAACGAATGCGGGAATCGAGGCGCGATGATTCTCCGGGCTCGTGAGCGCCCGTGGTGCGACTTGATACATTGCGGCGTACGAATCAGACCGGGCCGATGACTTCGTCGAACAAGTCACGCATGGCGCGCCAGGAGCGTTTGTCCGTCGCCTCGTGATAGGCGAAGCCGGGGATGTTCATGGCGTCCACTTCGCGGTTGGTGAAGCTGTGGCCGGCGTTGCCGTAGAGCTCCATGCGCCAGTCGACTTTGCCGGCCTGCATCTCTTTGACGAAGGCTTCGCGTTGTTCGGCGGGGATGATGGGGTCGGCGGCGCCGAGGCAGACCATCACCTTGCACTTGATGTTCTTTGCGTCTTGCGGGGCGCTCGTCTGCAAGCCTGAGTGGAAGCCGACGACGCAGCCGATGTCGGCGCCGCTGCGCGCGAGTTCAAGCACCGTCGTGCCGCCGAAGCAGAAGCCGATGGCGGCGGTGCGCTTCGGGTCCACGTTGGGCTGGGCTTTGACGATGCCGAGCGCGGTTTGGCCGCGCTTGCGCAGCGTGGGCAGGTCGCTCATCAAACCCATGATGGTGGACATCGCCTGTTCGCGGCTGGTGATTTTTTCGCCGAAGGTGTCCATGGCGAAGGCGACGTAGCCGAGGTGGGCCAGCATCTTCGCGCGTTCCTTGGGGTGGCCGGTCATGCCGCCGCCTTCGTGCGCGACGACGATGCCGGGCACCTTGCGTCCGTTCGAGCCGTCGGCGAGGAAGCCCACATACGGCTTGCCGTCGATGTTGTATTCGACCTCGTTCAGCTTCATCGGCGCGATCCTTCGGGTTGATGCTTGCGGCGATCATGGCGCAATGCTCAGGTGCCGCGCCAGCGGCAAAGGCGGATGCGATGACGACACATTATCTGGAACCGACGCAGGATGCCGGGCGCGCGCTGTTCACGCGCGGGATCGCGGGGCCGGTCGTGATGTTGAACCTGCTGCGCTTTCGCAAGGTTGCGGATTATTCGGCGACGCCGGCCTTGGCGCCCGCTTCGCCGATCAGCGGCGCGGCGGCGTTTCAGCGCTATGTCGATCACACGTTGCCGTTCCTGCGCGCGAGCGGCGGCGAGATCGTGTTTCTGGGCAACGGCGGGCCTTGGTTCATCGGGCCTGCGGAGGAGCGTTGGGATTTTGCGATGATGATCCGGCAGCATTCGCTGGCGTCGTTCATGGCGTTTGCTTCGGACGGCGCGTATCTGGCCGGCATGGGTCATCGCACCGCGGCGGTCGAGGACTCGCGCTTGCTGCCGTTGGTGGAGGGCGCGTCTGCCGTTTGACGTCAGTCGGTGAGTTTCATGCGCAGCATGGCGGCGGCGAAGCCTTTGACTTCGATGGCGCCGGTCGGTCCGTGTTTGTCTTGGCAGCCGATGCCGAAGAGGATCTTGCTGATTTGGTCGGCGTCGTTGCCGGCGACCGGCGCGGCGGGCGCGGTCGGGTTCGCCGCGAGTTTGTCGACCAGGCTTGCGTCGTTGTCGTAGAGCGCGATCTCTTTGATGCGCACCGTGCGTTCCGTGCAATCGAGCACCGTGGTGGTGACGGCGTAACGGTACGGCACGCCGTCGAGGATATCGCCTTTGCGCTTGTATGTTGCGGACGTCGCGGTGATCTGGCCGAACTGTTGGTTATGGCCGAGGTCGCCGGCGTCGTAGCCCCACGATGCGGATTGGCCCCGGTAGACGATCCAATTGTCGCTCGCCCAAGCGGTGTGTGCGTTGAGTCCTGCGAAGGCCAGGAGAAGAAAGGCGATACGGCGCATCGTGCGAACCTTTTTGCCGCGGCGGATTCGGGGCCACCGTACTCATTCCTGTGATCGGCGGGCAACATCTATGCGATGCGACAGCCGGAATGCTCGCGCGGCGGCCGAAAGGGTGATGAAGTGCGGCGACTCAATCGGGTGAAGCGGGGACGGGATGGTGTTGCAGCGGGCGGTGGTTGTGGCGGCGGCGCTTTTCTTATGCGCCGGCGCGTCGGCAGCGCAAGAGCGGTTCAGGATCTTCTTCGACCAAAAATCCGCCGCGCTAACGAATGCCGCGCGTGAGGTTATCGAGTACGCGGTAAAGGACATTCGCCAGAAGGGCGTGCGGCATGTCGTTCTTGTCGGGCATGCTGATACCGCGGATATGGCGCCGATGGCGTTGTCGCGCTTTCGCGCGCAAGCCGTCGCGGCGGCGCTGCGTCGCGGCGGCGTGCCGGAGAGCGTGACGATCGCGGTGTCGGGTGTGGGCGCGGAGAAGCCTGTCGTGCCGACGGGGCCCGACGTGCGCGAGCCCTATAATCGCGTCGTTGTCATTTCGTACTGAGGCCCCACTTTGACGAACGATCCGAACTTGCCGCCCTTCGATCCGGCGCGCGAACGTGTGCAGTGGTACTATGGCGGCCTGCCGATACCGGGCGGCGGCGGCATCATCATGCTCGCCATCGTCTATCTCATTCTTCTGCTGTCGGTGGTGGCGGCGATTTCGGCGGCGATTGCGGGGCCGGTGCTGCGCGTCGTCGGCAAGCTCTACGAATGGGACAATCCGCCGGGGTGGGGTTATGCGTTCACGGCGGCGTTCTTCGGCTTCTTCGCGTTTTTTCTCGTTGCGATCCTTCAGGTCGAAGCGGGTGGGCGCGACATGTACCACACGACGGCGCTGCCGCTGACCGCCGAGTGGTTCGACTTCGTTCTCAACGTCTACAGTTTGCCGATCCTGGCGTGCGCCGTGGTGATGTGGTGGCGCATGCATGCCGAGTTCGCCGTGTTCGCCGGCGTGTTCGGATTCTTGCGGGCGATCTTGGTGAGCGGGCTCTGCCTTTGGATCAGCACGCAGATGATTGCGGCGAGCGCCGGGCGCATCGTCGACGGCGTGCAGGAGACGCAGCAGGGCTTCATCGAGGGGATACTGGGCCTGTCGATGATGGCGCTGTTCTTTGCGGTCGTCGGCGGGGCCGTGGCGGCGTTGCCGCTGACGATCGGTACGCGCTTGGCGGCGCGAGGCGGGGCGCCGCGCGCAGGGCTTGGGCGCAGCTTCGTCACGGCCGTGCTTGTGGTGCTGACGTGGCTTGGCGCCAGTATGGCGGCCGAGCTTTGTTTCAATGCGTTGGACAAAGCGTATTGGTATTTCAAGGATCCGGCGGTGGCTGGTACTGTGTCACCGTTTCTCTATCTGCTGCCGCCAGCGATCGGGTTTGCGCTGTGCCAGCTGACGGCGGTCGGGTTGGCGGGCAGTGTCTTAGTGTGGCGCGCGAAGGCGGGGTTCGACGGGCGCGCCGGGTGGGTTCGCGCCAGCGCCGTCTCGTTCGCAGCAATCGCCGTTGCGGTCGTTCCGTTTGTCCTCCTAATCGTTGCGATGATTGCGTCGGGCGAGTTCAAAGAGATATTTCAGTACTTTTGAGCTGGCATTTCGCTTCGCCTGGCCATTGCTGATATCCTGGAAGCGATTTGCTTTTAGGAGTCGCTTTGGCCGTGTCTAGGAACTGCATTCTTGTCGGGGCGCCGGTGGATTCCGGGCAGAAGACGCCCGGGTGTTTGATGGGGCCGGCCGCGTATCGCGTTGCGGGCCTTGCCACGACGCTCACCGATCTGGGTCATCGCGTCAGCGATTGGGGCGATGCGAAGCCAGCGCCGGTGATCGAGCGGCCGAATTCGTTGCCGCATGTTCACGGCGAGGCGGAGACCGTCGCTTGGGCGAAGGCGTTGAGCGAGGTTTCGCTGAAGGCGATGGAGGCCGGGTTTCCGATTTTCCTCGGCGGCGATCATGCGATGTCGCTGGGCACGGTTGCCGGCGTCGCAGCGCATGCGAAGGCGAAGGGGCGGCCGCTGTTCGTTCTGTGGCTCGACGCGCATTCGGACGTGCATACGCCGGCCACGTCCGACACCGGGAATTATCACGGCATGCCGGTCGCCTATATCGCGGGGCGCGAGGGGTTCGATGCGTTCCCGCCGTTTCCGGCGCCCGTGCCCGCGCGGCACATTTGTCTCTTCGGCATTCGCTCCGTCGACGCGGCGGAGCAGGCGGCTTTGAAGGGGCGCGATTATGCCATCAACGACATGCGCGTCTTGGATGAGCGCGGGATCGTGGCGCCCCTGCGCGAGTTCCTGCAGCTCGTTGAGCATAAGAAGGGGATGCTGCACGTGTCGCTGGACGTCGATTTTCTCGATCCGTCGATTGCGCCGGGTGTGGGCACGACGGTGCCGGGCGGGACGACCTTCCGCGAGGCGCATCTGGTGATGGAGTTGCTGTGCGAGCAGAATCTGGTGACGTCGCTGGATCTCGCCGAACTCAATCCGTTTTTGGACGAGCGCGGGCGGACGGCGCGGCTGATGGTCGATCTGGTCGCCAGTTTGATGGGGCGCAAGGTGTTCGACCGGCCGACACGCGGTCATCAGGGATAAGGATGAGCCCATGCCCGCGCCTTCAAAATTAGCGCTCGTGCCGTTCATCAGCGTCGAGAACATGATGCGCTTTGTGCTGCATGTGGGACTCGATCGCGTGTTGATCGAGCTTGCGGCGGAGATCGAAGCGGACTTTCGCCGCTGGGAGCGTTTCGACAAGACGCCGCGCGTGGCCAGTCATTCGGATGTCGGCGTGATCGAGTTGATGCCGACGTCGGACGGCGAGTTCTACGGCTTCAAATATGTGAACGGCCACCCGAAGAACATGGCGGCGGGTTTGCAGACGGTGACGGCGTTCGGCGTGTTGGCCGACGTGGCGACGGGTTATCCGCTGTTGCTGTCGGAGATGACCATTCTCACCGCGCTGCGCACGGCGGCGACGTCGGCGATGGTGGCGAAGCATCTGGCGCCGAAGGGTGCGCACACGATGGCGATGATCGGCAACGGCGCGCAGTCGGAGTTTCAGGCGTTCGCGTTCCGCGCGCTATGTGGGATCGAGCATGTGCGGCTCTATGACATCGATCCGGCGGCTACCGCCAAATGCGCTGCGAACCTTACCGGGAGCGGCTTGCGTGTGACGCCATGCAAGAGTGCCGAGGCGGCGATGGAAGGCGCGCAGATCATCACGACGTGCACCGCCGACAAACAACTCGCGACGATCCTCACCGACAACATGGTGGGCAGCGGCGTCCACATCAACGCGATCGGCGGCGACTGTCCGGGCAAGACGGAGTTGCACCGGGATATTCTTTTGCGCTCCGACATCTTCGTCGAGTACACGCCGCAGACGCGCATCGAGGGCGAGATCCAACAGCTGGCGCCCGATCATCCGGTCACGGAGCTTTGGCAGGTCATCACGGGCCAAGCCGCCGGCCGCACGAACGCGAAACAGATTACGCTCTTTGACGGCGTGGGCTTTGCCATCGAAGATTTCGCGGCGCTGCGGTATGTGCATGCGCGGGTGAAGGGCAGTTCGTTCGTGCAGGAACTCGACATGATCGCCGATCCGGACGACCCGCGGGATCTGTTTGGGATGCTGATGCGCGCGAAAGCGTGAGGCGTTCAAGCGGAACTTTGGAAAAGCACAGGCTCTGGATTGTTGTTCCCGGGCCGGAACCAAAGAGTCTGCAGCGTGTTTCCGCTAATCGGCCCAGGAATCTGGTTTTGTCGAGGATGTAATGCATTTCAGCGTCAGCATTGCCGAGCGTATCGCCGGGCACTTGAAGGAAGCGGCGGTTTTGCGCCGTATTGCCCATGTCCTCACGCTCCGGCAGGCCCGGGCGACCGTGCTGCAGGCCGCGCTCGCCCATGAAGAGGCGGCCGAGTCCCTGCGCGTGGCGGGGTCGTAACCTAAGCCGCGAAGCCGGCGTCTCACGGATCGCGATCCCACAAAAGAGGTTCAGATGCCAGCACACGCACGCCCGGATCCCACACCGTCAGGCGCAATAGTTCCCGTGGACGAGTCTTCGCTTGTCACCATGGCTGCGAGCGTGGTTTCGGCCTATGTCGCGCGCAACCACGTTCCGGTCGCCGATATCCCTGCCGCCATGCGCAGTATTCACCAAGCGCTGGTCGAACTACGCGGCGGCAACGGCAAGCACGCGGGCGCCGGGCTGGAGCCGGCGGTGTCGATCAAGAAGTCGATCACGGATTCGCACATCATTTGCCTGGAAGACGGCAAGCCGCTGAAGATGCTGAAGCGCTATCTGCGCTCGCACCACAATCTGACGCCGGAAGCGTACCGGGCGAAATGGAATCTGCCGCACGACTATCCGATGGTCGCGCCGGCGTATGCGCGCATTCGATCGGCCTTCGCCAAGAGCTTTGGCTTGGGCCGCACGCCGGACAACGCAGTCCGCGGCCGCCGTAAGCGCAAGGCCGCGTGAGCGCGGCGGCTAGGCCGGCAAGATCTCGTCGGTGACGACCTTGAAACCCGCCAGCGTGCAGGGGCCGAACGACGTGACGATGGCACAGTCGGTGGCGTCGCGTCCGTGCGCCATCAGGATGCGGCCGATGCGCGGCGTGTTGTGGCGCGCGTCGCAGGTGTACCAGCGGCCGCCGAGATAGACTTCGAACCAGGCGCTGAAATCCATCGCGCCGTCGACCGGCACGCCGATGTCGCCGAGATAGCCGGTGCAATAGCGCGCGGGCACGTTCATGCAGCGGCACAAAGCGATCGCAAGGTGGGCGTAGTCGCGGCACACGCCGCGGCGTTCGCTGTAGGCGTCGAAGGCGGTTTTGGTCCGGCTGGCGTATTGATAGCCGAAGGTGATGCGGTCATGCGTGTAGTCGCAGATCGCCTGGACCAGCGGCCAGCCCTTCGGCGTTTGCCCGAACAGCGACCAGGCGATGTCGGACAAACGGTCGGTCTCGCAGTAACGGCTGCCCAGCAGAAAGATCAGAACTTCGACCGGCAATTCGCCCAGCGTGTGCTGGCGCGCGCCGTGGGGGACGACGTCGGGTTCGCCGCTGTCGCGCACGGTGAAGTCGTTGGAGATGGTGAGGCGGCCGGCGGGGGCTTCGATCACGTGGCAGAAATTGCCGAAGGTGTCGTGATAGGTGTTCGCGACCACCGGCTCGGGCGCGTCGAAGCGCAGGCGGTCCCATGTCACGAGGTCCGGCGTGCGCGACGGATGGACGCTCAGCGTCAGAATCATCGGCGTCGGCTGCGGGCAGTCGTAGGCGATTTCGTAGCCCGCGCGAATTTTCATCGAATCTCCTCGTGCTTGGCCGTGTCCGCACGGCGCTCTAAGCTTAACCGCGAGATGGGCGGTCCGGTTCCCGTCATTCGCGACGCCGCGACCCATCATGACGTCGCGGGGGTGACTTTGACGGCCACCTTCATCGCCAGGTGATCGGCGGCCGTGCCGATCCATGTGCCCTGCAGCGGAATGGCTTCGCGGGCGCTGCTCACCACCGCCACGCGCACCAGGTTTTCATTGCCGGTCGAACCGCTCGACGGATCGAAGTCGATCCAGCCGGCGCCGGGCACATAGACCTGCACCCACGCATGGGTGTTGCCGCCGGTGGTGCGGTTCTCGTCGTCGCCGAGGATGTTCAGATAGCCCGAGACGAACCGCGCCGTGAGCCCCAGGCTGCCCAGCGCGTCGATCATCAGCACCGCGAGGTCGCGGCAGCTGCCGCTGGCGAGCTTCAAGGTTTGGTCCGGACTTTGGATGCCCTTTTCGTGGCGGCCCACATGCTTGAACGCGCGGTGGATGGTTTGCGTGAGGCGCGTGAGAAGGTCGTGCGTGTCGGCTGTTCCATCTTGGCGCAGGAATTGCGCGGTCCAGGCGTCGAGCTTCGCATCGCGTCGCGACGGCGCGATGAACGGCGTCAGGTGGCGACGATCCTCATCGGTGTAGGCGAAGGGAAAGGTGCGCGCGTGCCGGTCGATCGCGTCTGCCGTGAAGGCCGACGGTTTGTGCTCGAGGCGAACGGTGCTGTCGAAACGCAGCTCCTTCGCGCGTTCCGCGAAGTGCGCCGTGCCGACATGGTTGCCGAACGCGTCCTGCGTCCACGTCATGCCGGCCGGCGCGGGCGTGATGTCCAGCTTTGCGTCGACGACCCTCTGATCGCTGTCATCGCGCGGGCGCAGCATCAAGCGGTGCTCACCGAACCCGACGGTGCGTTTGTAGGAATAGGTGGTGACGTGCCTGATCGTGAAAATGGGCATTGCCGTTCAAACCGCATGTCCCGACAACACGCATCTTCCCGCGCCGGTGAACGAGCGCGCACGCGTCAGTAGCATGGTGCGGCCTTGTTCGGGTGCACCGTTTATGGGCACGCGTGCCCACTGGAAAGGACATCGGGGCCGTTCGCGGGGGACGTCACGTTTCGGCTGCTGTTCCGCGATCGATTTCGCGGGCGTTTCGGCGAACTGCCGTTAAAATGCGCAAAACACTAAAGGGAGGAGCGCCGATGACCTATTATCCCGGAATCCGTTCGATGGGGGATGTGTCGCGTTTTCATGCACGCGCGCGCGGGGACGCGACGGCGCTGATCTTCGAGGGGGAAGCGCAGACCTATCGCCAGTTCGACGCGCGTTGTTCGCGGGTGGCCAACGGTCTTATCGGCGAGGGCGTGGGGCCGCAGGACCGCGTCGCTTTTCTCGACAAGAATTCGGCCGCCTTTTTCGAATTGATGTTCGGCGCGGCGAAGGCGAACGCCGTGACCGTCGCGGTGAATTGGCGTCTGGCGCCGCCCGAAGTCGCCTACATCGTGAACGACGCGAAGGCGACGGTGCTGTTCGTCGGCGCGCCGTTCTATTCGCTCATCGACAAGATCAGGGACGAGCTTACGACCGTCACCAAGATCGTGGCCGTTCAAGGCGGGCGGCCGGATTGGGAGAGCTACGAGGCTTGGCGCGACCGGCAAGGTGTGGCCGATCCGAAGGTCGCGTCAGCAGACGACGACGTTTGCCTGCAGATGTACACCTCGGGCACGACCGGTCTGCCGAAGGGCGTGATGCTCACCAACCGGAATTTCACCGACGAGCGGTCGGCCTTGGTCAGCGACTCGGGCGAACTGAAGCACAATCAATGGTCGCCCGCCGACGTCAGTTTGGTCACCATGCCCGTGTTCCATGTCGCGGGGGCTGGGTGGGGGTTTGCCGGGCTCTACAACGGTGCGAAGAATATCGTGCTGTCCGAGTTCGTGCCGCACGTCGTGCTGGAGACGATCGCGGCGGAGCGCGTGAGCAAGAT
>JAEUMM010000161.1 GCA_016792645.1 Alphaproteobacteria bacterium
TCGCACAGATGAAATCAGTTCATCTATGAAAAGAAAAGCGCGTTTGTGCCTCGCCCGCGCCAGGCTCGATGATCGGGCCTTCGAAAAGCGAGGCTTGCAATGGCATCCGCAGCACCGGCGTCTGGTTATTGGTTAAGGGGCAGCACCGCTCTCATCGCGCTGATGGGTGTTTACATGCTGGTGAATACCGTGCGCGCCTTCGCCGATCCGGCGGGGTTTGCCGCTTACATGGGCTTGCCCCTGACCGACCCCGCGAACCACGCCTTCGTTCAGGTTTATGCCTTGCGCGCCCTTTTTCTTGGTCTTTGCGCGCTGGCGCTCTTGTTCCGTCGCGACACGCGCGCACTCGCCGTATTCGCCCTCGTCGCCATCGTCATGCCGGTCGGCGACGCTCTTCTCACCGCGTCGTATGGCGCGCCGATCACCACGATCGCGCGCCACGCCGCGACGGCCATCGTGCTCGCTGTAACGGCGTTCCTGCTGTTCAGCCGCATCGCCAAGGAAGAATAGAATGCGCCAGCTCACCTTCATCAAGCCCGGCGCTTTCGAATGGCAAGACGTACCGGCGCCGAAGCTCAAGGCCGACACCGACGCGATCGTTCGCCCCATCGCCGTCGCGCGCTGCGACCTGGATCTCTACATTGCTGCCGGCGTCGTACCCTATCCCGGTCCATTCGCCTTCGGACACGAAGCGGTCGCCGAAGTCGTTGACGCCGGCGCACAGGCCGGCGTCGTGAAGGGCGAACGCGTCGTCGTCCCGTTTCAATTGTCCTGCGGCCGTTGCGATCCTTGCCGCCGCAGCTTCACAAACACCTGCCAAGCCTACCCCGCGCGCGCCGCTTACGGATTGAAACCGACCAGCGGCACCGAATTTGGCGGCGCGCTATCGGATCTGATGTATGTGCCCTTCGCCGATCACATGCTGGTGCGCCTCCCGAAAGGCCTCGATCCCATTGCGGTCGCGAGTGCAGCCGACAATGTCCCTGACGGCTGGCGCGCCGTCGCGGCGCATCTCAAAGCCCGCCCCGGCGCGACGGTCCTCGTCATCGGCGGCCTCGCGCAAAGCGTGGGGCTTTACGCCGCCGGCGCGGCGGCAAGCCTCGGCGCTAGCCGCGTACTCTATCTCGACGACGACGCCGTTCGTCGCGACACGGCCAAACGCTTCGGCATCGACGTCGAGCCGCTCAACCTCGCCGAACGCGCCGAAAAAACCAAATCCGATCCGGGCGGCTCGCCGTTGGCGCTACGCGGTGGGCCTGAACAGTTCGACATCACCGTCGACGCGTGCGGCAACCCCGACGCGCTGAACTTCCTCATCTCCTCGACCGCCCCGAACGGCGTGTGCACGAGCGTCGCGATTTACTTCACGCCGACCACGCCGGTCCCGCTGCTCAAGATGTACGGCAAGGGCATCACCTTCATAACGGGCCGCGTCCACGCCCGCGCAGACTTGCCGGCCGTACTCGATCGCTGCGTCGGAGGCCACTTCCACCCCGAACACGTCACCTCGCGTGTCGTGCCGTTCAGCGACGCAGCCGACGCCATGACCGACAGCGGACCCAAGCTCGTCTTTACCAACGACCTGAAGACCTGAACGTCCGAATTGCCCGCGACGCGCACTTCCTGTTAGATCGCCCGTGCTGCACCGCAGCGAACGGGACATGATGCGCGACAAACCTTGGATCTTCCGCACCTACGCGGGCCATTCGACGGCGAAGGCCTCGAACGCGCTCTACCGCGAGAATCTTTCGCGCGGCCAAACGGGCCTGTCGGTCGCCTTCGATCTCCCGACGCAAACCGGATACGACAGCGACGACCCGCGCGCGAAAGGAGAAGTCGGCAAGGTCGGCGTCCCCGTCTCGCACTTGGGCGACATGCGCATGCTGTTCGACGGCATTCCGCTCGGCACCATGAACACGTCGATGACGATCAACGCAACCGCGCCGTGGCTGCTCGCCCTCTACATTGCGGTCGCCGACGAAACCGGTGTCGCCCGCAAAGATCTGCAAGGCACCACGCAGAACGACATCATCAAAGAATACCTCTCGCGCGGCACCTACATCTATCCGCCGAAGCCGTCGCTGAAGCTGACCGCCGACACGATCGCGTTCACCTACCGCGAACTTCCGAAATGGAATC
>JAEUMM010000222.1 GCA_016792645.1 Alphaproteobacteria bacterium
TCTGAAGATGTTGTGCGGCGGCGAACCGCTGCCGCGCGATCTCGCCAACCGCCTCTGCGAAGGCGGTGGCGAACTCTGGAACGTCTACGGACCGACGGAGACGACAATCTGGTCCTCGACCGGCCAAGTGACGGCAGGCGACCACACGATCACCATCGGCGATCCGATCGCCAACACGCAGATCCACATCCTCGACGCGCGCGATCAACTCGTGCCCGTCGGCGTCATCGGCGATGTCTACATCGGTGGCGACGGCCTCGCGCGCGGCTACTTCAACCGCCCCGACCTCACGTCGGCGGCCTTCCGTCCGATCGCGATCGCCGGCCGCCCGGCGCAGACGCTCTACAAAACCGGCGACGTCGGCCGCCGCCTCGCCGACGGCGGCATCCAACTGCTCGGCCGCAAGGACCAGCAGATCAAACTGCGCGGCTACCGCATCGAACTCGAAGACATCGAGTCTCACCTGCGTCGCACGCCGGGCCTGGCAGATGCCGCCGTCGCGCTGCACACGGCAGAGGACGGTGATGCCCGTTTGGTCGGCTACTACGTCACCGCCGACACGTCGGACGCATCGACCACAGCCATCGCGCGCCACCTCGCGACGAAGCTGCCCGATTACATGATCCCGACCATCTGGCAGCGCCTCGACGCGCTGCCGATGACCGCGAACGGCAAACTCAATCGCAACGCGTTGCCGCCGGTCAAGACGGCCGCGCCGAAAGTCGCAATGCTTACCGCCGCGCCCGCAGCCGTCACGGGCGTCTTCAACCAAACCATCGCGCGCATTTGGGCCGAGCTTCTCGGTCGCGAGGACATCAACGCCGAGACGCACTTCTTCGAAGCCGGCGGTCACTCGCTTCTCGCGATGCGCATGGTCACGCGCCTTCAAAAGGCGCTCGACCGCCCCGTGACGATTGCGGAACTCTTCCGCGCGCCGAAGTTCGGCGACTTCGTCCAGGCCATCAGCGCAAAGCCGACGGATCCGGACGCGGGCCGCGTCGTGCGCATCCAGCCCTTCGGCACGCGCACGCCCGTCATCGTCCTCAACAACGCGTGGAGCCTCTTCCCGCTGTCGAAGGTTTTGGGGCCGGATCAGCCGATGACCAGCATCCAGTTCGTCGATCGCACGATCACGGAGCCGAAGCCCGCAACCGAATGGGCCAACATCATCGACGAAGCCGTCCGCCTCATCCGCCGCGCCCAACCGCACGGCGAATACATCCTGGCGGGCCACTGCGTAATGGGCGCCGTCGCGCTGGAAGCCGGCCGCCGTCTGGCCGCGGAAGGCGAGAAGGTCAAACTCGTCGCCCTTCTCGACACCGAACCGAACCGCACGTTCAAGGGCATCCCGCTCGCCAAGCGCATCTACAACTACGCCATGATCGAGGTGCGCCGCGCCCGCTGGTCGATCGGCCTCTGGCTTGAGGGCGAAGTGAACGCGCTCTACGTCCTCGGCCGCTATAAGACACCGCATCGGCTGGGCATCATGCGTCTCGCGTCGTGGCTCGGCCTCAAAGAACGCTTCTACCAGGAAGACTTCCACACGCAGCACGTCGTCGACGCCTGGGTCGACTACGCCAGCACGCCCTACAACGGCGACGTCGCGGTCTACGTGTCGCGTCCGCACGACAGGGACGGCTTCCTGGATCGTTGGCTGCCGTGGGTGCCAAGCTGGAAGTCGATTATCGGCGACCGTCTGACCGTCGAATACGTGAAGGTTGAGCACGGCGAGATGTACCACGACAACGGCGCCGCTCTGATCGGCAAGCACCTGAAGGAAACGCTCGAAGCGCTGGACGAAAAATCGCCGGCAACCGGGTCGTCCGGCACGGCGGATCGCACGGCAACGCACAAGACAAAGACAGGCGCTGAGGCCGCTTAGGTCTCGCGCGTGACGATCAAGGCGCCGCCGCCCGTTCGACAGGCGACGGCGCCCTGAAACCCCGTCGCCGGCGCGAAGTGCGCCATCTGCCAAACCGAAGGTCCGTCGCGCTCGCCGTCCATGCGCAACAGCCGCGCGCTTTGCGCACCCAGCGTCACGTCAAAACTATCCAGCGGCCGCGACAAACCCTCGCCGATCGCCTTCACGACGGCCTCCTTGCGCGTCCAGCACCGATAGAACGCATCAAGCTGTTCATGCTCCGGCAGAGCCCGCAGCGTCGCCACTTCGGCCCGCGAGAAAAACCGCTCGGCGATGTCCTCTTTCAACGGCCGTACGTGTTCGACGTCGACGCCAAGCTCATGCGTGCGCGACACACCGAGTGCGGCCAGCCCTTCCGAGTGGCTCAAATTGAAATGCAAAGCGACGGGAAGCGACGGCTTGCCGTGAGAGGAATAGGCGAACCGCAATTCCGCCGGAGTCGTGCCGAGCAGTCGCGCAAGAATCTCCCGCATGCGGCCGCGCGCGGCAATGTAGCGATGACGATCGCGGTCGAAAACGAAGCGCTCCGCTCGCGCCACCTCGTCATCCGACAAATATGCGAAAAGGCGCCCACGCTCGTCCGCGCCGATGTCGAGCGGCCAAACCCAAAGCTCGACGTCGACCGCCGCGGTGCTCATGCGGCGGGCGTGCGGCCGTACCTGTCGTCGAAACGCACGATGTCGTCCTCGCCGAGATAGCCGCCGGACTGAACTTCGATAATCTGCAGAGGTATGTGCCCCGGATTCTCCAACCGGTGCTTCACGCCCACCGGAATGAACGTCGACTGGTTCTCGTAAAGCTGGAACACCTCGTCGCCGCGCGTCACGCGGCCCGTCCCACTGACCACGACCCAGTGTTCGGACCGATGGTGATGCAATTGCAGACTGATGCTGGCGCCGGGATTGATGGTGATCAGCTTCACCTGAAAACGATCGCCCTGATCGATGCTTTCGTATTTGCCCCACGGGCGATGGGTAACCGTATTCTCGCGGATCTCCTTGCGTCCGCGTGCTTTCAGCTGATCGACCACCTTGCGCACGTCTTGCGACCGGTCCTTCGACGCGACGAGCACGGCGTCGTCCGTCGTCACGACAATCACGTCGTCAAGTCCAAGCACAGCGGTCAACCGGCCGTTCGAGCGCACGAGCGATCCGCGGGTGTCTTGCAGCACGACGTCACCCTGCACGGCGTTGTCCGCGTCGTCGTGAGGCAGCGCGTCCCAAATCGCCGACCACGACCCCAAATCGCTCCAGTCGGACGAAAGGGCGCACGTCGCGGCCCGCGCGGTCCGTTCCATCACCGCATAGTCGATGGAGATGTTCGGCGACTGCGCGAACGCGTCGTGGTCCAACCGGATGAAATCGAGATCTTTGCGTGCCTTCTCCACCGCGCCGCGCGCGGCGTCCAAAATCTTTGGCTCATAGGTCTTGAGTTCCGACAGGAAAACCTGCGGCCGGAACATGAACATGCCGCTGTTCCAAACATGGCCGCCGGTGGCCAGCAGGTGTTCGGCTTTCGCCCGATCGGGCTTCTCGACGAATGTTGCGACGGCGGCGCAGCCTTGCGCCCGGTCGATCTTCGCCCCAAGCCGAATATAGCCGTACTCGGTCGCGGCGCTGGTCGGGGCCACGCCGAACGTCATCAGAAAGTCCGCCACCGCGCCGCCCGCCGCGACATCGACCGACGCCTGAAAGCCTGCGACGTCACGGATCACATGATCCGACGGCAGCAGCAACACCAAAGCGCCCGGCTCCGACGCTTCGCTCAACAACGCCCCGACGGCGGCGGCGGCGGCGGAGTTGCGCGCCACCGGCTCAAGCACGATCTGTGCCCCCACAATACCGGCGTCACGAATCTGCTCGGCGATCAGAAACCGGTACTGCTCGTTGCAAACGATAATCGGCGGAAGAAAGCTGGGCGCCGAGACGCGCAGAAGCGTCTGCTGTAGCAACGACCGGTCCGACACCAGCGGCAGCAGTTGCTTCGGCGCCGCCTCGCGCGACAATGGCCACAGCCGGGATCCACTCCCGCCTGCCATGATAACTGGACGAATCTTCATCGCTTGACTTGGTCCGCGCTCCGCATACAAGCGCAACGTACCGCACCCGTTGGGCCCATGACCAGCAGAACGCAACTGGTAAACAACGATCGAAAGTCACGGCGGCCAAGGCCGTCACACCGCTATGGTTGAGCCGTCCAAAAGCCCGTCTGAATCGATCGTTATCGAAGACCCGCACGGAAAGCGCGCGACGCTGCGTCTGTCGCCAGGCATGAGTGTTGCGATCATCGGCTTGGACGGCACCGGCAAATCCACCGCCTCCGAAATGCTGCAAAAGGCCCTAGCCGAAGCGGGCCTTCCGACGACGAGCTTCCACTGGTACAGCGCGCGCCAAACCTGCTTCATGGTGCCCGTCGCTGTCCTGCGCAATCGCGCGTCGCGCAAGTCCGTACAAATCTTCGACCGCAGCATCTTCGACAATTTTGCCGTCTGGTCGCAGCGCGTGAGCAGCGTCGCGCTGCGTAACCGTTTGCTCACCTGGGCCGCGTGGCTCGCGCACCGCCTCTACCCCCGCTTCGACGCCATCGTTCACCTGACCGCCGCGCCCGAAGTGATCGCCCGGCGCCGGCCGGAGATGACCCCGAGCCAAATCGCACGGGGGCAAGAGGTCTACGCGGTCCTGAGCGGTGTCCTTAAAACAGAGCCGCTCGACACGGTCTCTATCAGGCGGGCCGCGGCTTAACCGTAAACATACAGCACGCCATTCGACGCATGGTGCGATCCCGCGCCAGCCATGCTAGGCCTCCCCGTCAACCCGCACATGAAGCCCCTCGCCGACGA
>JAEUMM010000308.1 GCA_016792645.1 Alphaproteobacteria bacterium
TGGGTGATGCGCGTCTTGAGGACAGGCAAGCCGCCCTCGAGAGCGCTGGCGGCAGCCGCGCGCGGACGGCGCATACGCGCCTTGCGCGTGATGAGCGCCTGGATGTCGGCCGCATCGTAAAGGCTCGCCTTGGCGAGCGACGGATGCGGCGTCGAACGAACCAGCCCCCGGCTCACATAAGCGTAAAGCGTGTTGCGGCTGATCCCGAGCGCCTTGGCCGCCGCCTCGGCCTCCAAAAAAGCCTGCAAACGCGTCCGGTTCGGCTTGCTCGCTTTTCGTGCACTCATATTGATATCTTGATTCAAGATTGACCCCGACCGACCCAGCCTCCACGTTTTCGGCTGCATTGGAAAGAGGGATCAGCGCTTGGGGGAAAGCCAATGATCGTTCGATTTGTCGTCCTGACATTGCTCGCCCTGTTCGTCTGGACGGGCGTCTTCGTCGGCGGAACGATCGAAGGATGGTGGCGCACGCCGATTGCCCCGGCGGGCGACACGAAGGCCTTTCTTGCTGCCGCGATCGGCGAGATCGACACCAAACATCGCGGCAACGTCGCCTTCGTTCTACTCCAGCGCGGCGCCGTCGTCGGCGATCACTTCGTCTCCTTGGGCAAGCCCGTCGATCGCGACACCCGCTTTCAAGTCGCCTCGATGAGCAAGTGGGTCACCGCCTGGGGCGTGATGACGTTGGTCGAAGCCGGCAAGCTCGACCTCGACGCGCCGGTGTCGAAATATCTGACACGCTGGAAACTGCCGCCGAGCCAATTCGACAACAACAAAGTCACCGTCCGCCGCCTGCTCAGCCACACGGCGGGACTGACCGACGGCCTCGGCTACGCGGGCTTCAAGCCCGGCGAGCCCATCCAACCGCTCGAAGCTTCTTTGTCCAAGGCGGCCGACGCTTCGCCGGGCCACGACGGCATCGTCCGCGTCGGCATCGAACCCGGAACGTTCGAGTATTCGGGCGGCGGCTTCACCTTGCTTCAGCTGCTGATCGAAGAAGTTTCCGGCCAACCGTTCAACGATTACATGAAAGCCAACGTGCTGGGCCCGCTCGGCATGACCGGCTCCACGTTCATTCTCGACGAGCCCGCCGCGAACGTCGCCGACTTCTACGACGTCAACGGAAAGCCGGCGACACACTACCGCTTCACCGCGCTCGCCGCCGCATCGCTCTACACGACCGCCGCCGACATGACCCGCCTCCTGCAGGCCCATATGCCGGGTCAGGCAGGCGAGCCGCCCGGCCGCGGCATCCTGAAGCCTCAAACGCTGAAGGACATGCGCCGTGCGCACGCTACGCAGTTCGGTGTGGACATTTGGGGATTGGGCACGATTCTCTACGCCCCCAACAATGCGGGCGACTACATCATCGGCCACGACGGCAACAACGAGCCGGCAATCAACACCGCCGCAAGGCTCGACCCCGCGACAGGCGACGGCATCGTTATTCTCGAAACCGGCAATCGATTGCTTGCCACGAGCGTGGCGGGCGAGTGGATCTTCTGGCGCACCGGCAACCTCGACCTCCTGACGCTGGCGATGGAAGCCAAATCCATATTCACGACGCTGGTCGCCGGGTGGATCGCTATTATCCTTGCCGCACTTGTCGCGGGCGTGTGGCTAAGGCTCGCCCGCGCCCGCCGCTGACCTCTCACGTTGATATATTGATTCAAGATTGACGACGACGCGCGCGAGAACCACCTTTTCAAGGCACGTTTGAAAAGAGGAACATCCGCCATGCGTTCGGGATTGGACAACGTCATCGCCGCCGAAACGGTCTTAAGCCACGTCGACGGCGAAGCCGGCCGCCTCATCATCCGCGGCCTCGATTTGGAGGACCTCGCCGGTCACGCAACATTCGAAGACGCGACGGCGATGCTCTGGGAGGGCATCGTCAAATCGCCGGACGACCTCAAAGCCGAACTGGGCCAAGCCCGCGTCCACGCTTACGAGCGCTTCAAACCGCTGGCCGCAAATCTGAACGGCCTCACCACCGTCGAAGCCATGCGCCTGTTGCTGTCGTCGATCCCCGACGGCGCCCACGACCGCGAACCCACCGACGTTCTGGCGGCGGCCGGCGTCGCCGCCGCCTTCGCCACACGCGTGACGCAGGGCGACGACCCAATCGTGCCGGACGCCAACCTCTCGCACGCCGCCGACGTCCTACGAATGATCCGCGGCAACGCAGGCGACACCGAAGAAGTCACCGCCTTCGACACCTACCTCGTCACCGTCATGGACCACGGCCTCAACGCCTCGACCTTCGCCGCCCGCGTCGTCGCCTCGACGGCGGCAGCCCTGCCTAGCGCCGTCGTCGCCGCCCTGTGCGCGCTGAAAGGCCCGCTCCACGGCGGCGCGCCGGGCCCGGTCCTCGACATGTTCGACGGCATCGAAAAGGCCGGCAACGCCGACGCCTGGATCGCCGATGCGCTCAAACGGGGCGAACGCCTGATGGGCTTCGGCCACCGCGTCTACCGCGTCCGCGACCCACGCGCGAACGTCCTGAAAACGACGGTCGCCAAACTCAAAGGCCGCGCCAACCGCATCGCCTTCGCCGAAGCCATCGAGGCCGCCGCTCTGCGCGCGCTCCGCGACTTCAAAACCGAACGCCGCCTCGACACCAACGTCGAATTCTACACGGCCTTGCTGCTCGAAGCCCTGAACATCCCCCGCGAAGCCTTCACCCCGGTCTTCGCGCTAGCCCGCACATCCGGCTGGATCGCCCACATCCGCGAACAAGAAACAAACGGCCGCCTCATCCGCCCGCAGTCGCGCTACGTGGGAACCTGGCCGGTGAAAGCAGCCTAACCCGTTAGCGTTGCCCTTCTCCCTCTGGGAGAAGGTGGCGCGTCGCGAAGCGACGCGACGGATGAGGGACTCCGGCGCACCAACGCAAAAGGGACCTCGGTTCACCGAAGTCCCTCATCAGTCGCGCCTTCGGCGCGCCAGCTTCTCCCAGAGGGAGAAGCGCAAAGGGTAGGAGCGGGCGCTTAAAGCGTCCGCTGCACCGTTTCAACCTCGAAGCACTCGATCATGTCGCCCTTCTGGATGTCCTGATAGTTCTCGAAAGCCATGCCGCATTCTTGGCCGGTCACGACTTCCTTCACTTCATCCTTGAAGCGCTTCAGGGTCGACAGCGTACCTTCGTGGATCACCACGTTGTCGCGCAGCAACCGCACCTTGTTCCCGCGCAGAACTTTGCCTTCCGTCACGCGGCAGCCGGCGACCTTGCCGACCTTCGTGATGTTGAAGACTTCGAGAATCTCGGCGTACCCCAAGAAGTTCTCGCGCAACGTCGGCGACAGCATGCCCGACAAGGCCGCTTTGATGTCGTCGATGATGTTGTAGATGATCGAGTAATATCGGATCTCGACCCCGTCGCGCTTCGCCAACTCGCGCGCTTCGGCGCTGGCGCGCACGTTGAACGCGATGATCGGCGCACCGGACGCACGGGCCAAGATGATGTCGCTCTGCGTGACGCCGCCGACGCCGGCATGCAGCACCTGCGCCTTGACCTCGCTTGTCGACAAGCCCTGCAACGCAGAGGTGATCGCCTCGACCGAGCCTTGCACGTCCGACTTCACGACGAGCGGCAGGATCTTCGTCTCGCCCTGACCACGCGCGGCCAGAACCTGATCCAGCGACGCACGGCCGCTGGCGGCGGAGCGCGCTTCCTTCTTCTTGCGCGCCCGGAAGTCGGCGACTTCGCGCGCACGCGCGTCGTTTTCGACGACCGAGAATTCGTCGCCCGCATCCGGCGGCGCCGACAGGCCGAGAATTTCGACCGGCTCCGACGGTCCAGCCGATGGCACCTGCTCGCCGCGCTCGTTCACCAGCGCACGCACGCGGCCCCATTCGCCGCCGGCAACGACGATGTCGCCGACCTTGATCGTGCCGCGCTGAACCAGAACGGTCGCAACTGGACCGCGGCCCTTGTCGAGCTTCGCTTCCACGATCGCGCCTGACGCGGGACGGTTCGGGTTGGCCTTCAGGTCCAACACTTCCGCCTGCAGCAGAATCGCTTCCTCGAGCTTGTCGAGATTCAACCTCTTCGTGGCCGAGACTTCGATGGCCTGCGTGTCGCCGCCCATCGATTCCACGACGATCTCATGCGTCAGCAACTCGGTCTTCACGCGATCGGGCGTGGCGCCCGGCTTGTCGATCTTGTTGATCGCGATGATCATCGGCACCTTCGCCGCTTTCGCGTGATTGAGCGCTTCGATCGTTTGCGGCATGACGCCGTCATCGGCCGCCACGACCAAGACGACGATATCCGTCACCTTCGCGCCGCGCGCGCGCATCGCGGTGAACGCGGCGTGGCCCGGCGTGTCGAGGAACGTGATCTTCTTACCGCCCGGCAACGTCACCTGATAGGCGCCGATATGCTGCGTGATGCCGCCGGCTTCACCGGCCGCCACGTCCGTCTGGCGCAGCGCGTCGAGCAGCGAGGTCTTGCCGTGGTCGACGTGGCCCATGATGGTCACGACAGGCGCACGCGGCTCCAGATGTTCGTCCGTATCGACGTCACCCTTCAGGCCTTCAAGAACGTCGGTCTCGGCGACGCGCTTCACGGTATGGCCGAATTCTTCGGCGATCAGCTGCGCCGTATCGGCGTCCAGCGACGTGTTGATCGTCACCATCTGCCCCTGCTTCATCAGGTTCTTGATGATGTCGACGGCGCGCGTCGCCATGCGGTTCGCGAGATCCTGAACCGTAATCGATTCCGGAATGATGACTTCGCGAATGATCTTCTGCGGCGCTTCGGTGCTCTTGCCCATCTGCGCGCGTTGCGTGCGTTGGACATGGCGCTTGTAAGCGGCGATCGAGCGAACGCGTTCGGAATCGTCCAAGGCCGTCACGACGCTGAGCTTACCGCCGCGGCGATTGTCGTCCTTGCGCGGCGCGACCGGCACCTTCGGCGGTGCCTTGAACGCAACGCCGGGCTTGCGCCGCGCGCGATCGTCTTCTTCCGGTCCCGTCACGCGGCGCGGCGGAAACTGACTCGGCGCACCCGGCGTCGCGGCCGACGGCGCAGGTCCGCGACCGGCCCCACCAGCAGGTCCGCGCGGAGCCGCGCCGGGGCCACCAGGCCCACGTGGCGGACCCGACGAGCGATCGCGATCGCCGCCAGGACGCGCGCCGGCCGCACCGGCAGGACGCGGCCCCGAAGACCGTGGCGCAGGCGCACCCGCACTGTCGCCACCGTCGCGGCGTCGTGCTTCGTCTTCCGCCTTGCGGCGCGTGTCGTCTTCGGCAACGCGGCGCGCTTCTTCTTCGACCTTACGCTTGGCGGCGGCTTCACGCTCGCGCGCCAGACGTTCGTCCTCTTCGGCGCGGCGCTTCGCTTCTTCCTGCGCGCGCTTGCGTTCGCCTTCTTCGGCGACGCGCGCGTCTTTGAGCGCGAGCGAGCGCGCTTCCTTTTCTTTGTCGGTCAGCGTGCGCAGAACCATGCCGCCGGACTTCGGCTGCACGGGTTGCGGCTTCGGCTTCGCGGCCGGCGCTGCGGCGACTTCGACTTTCACGGGCTCGGCCACCGGCGCCTTCACAGGCTCAGCCTTCACAGGCGCGGCGGCGACCCCCGGACGCACGGGCGTCCGCTTCTTCTCGACGACAACGGCCTTCGAGCGCCCATGACTGAACGCTTGGCGCACGACGCCGCTGTCCGGTCGTTTCACGGACAGTGTTTTAGGCGCACCAGCGGCGTGCAGTGTTTTCTCGCCGTCGGGTGTCTTAGCGTCAGTCATGCGTGCCTTTCGATCGTCAAAAAATTCACGTCAGTCCATTCAAACGCCGAACAAATCTCTCGGCCCGCGGTCATCAAGCCGCGCCCCAGTCAGGCGGACACAAAACGCGGAAACCGCCAAGGCGCTCAGCTTCAGCCACAAAACGCGTGGCGAGCGCTCCCGACGAGAGCGCAGCATGTACCACATTTTCACGCCCGAATGCCAAGCCGATTTCCGTCTGGCTTAAGCAACCGATGACCGCAATACCGCCGATTTTACGCGCATATGTCACAAGCTTGTTGCGATCCGCAGGGCCGGAGTCGCTGGCCTCCACAAGTGCGGCGAAACGCCCATCCCGGGCCCGAAGCGCCTCTTCCACCTGCGCATACCCGATCACGCAAAGACCTGCGCGGCGCGCCAGCCCCAGGTGATCGATGCATCTGCGAACCAACAACTGTTCCACTTGCCCCCCAAGATCCGGGGGACATTTCACCGAAGCTTTCGCCGCCTTGGAGAACAGCCCGCGCTCGCAAGCGCGAACGATGGCCTCCCGCGACGCCGTCACCCAAAAGCCGCGGCCGGGCAGCTTCAACGCCACATCCGGCACCACGATGTTCTCCGGCCCGACAACGAACCGCACCATGCGCCCGGGCGATTGAACCTCGCCCGTCGCGATGCAGCGCCGAAGCGGACCTTCGACGCCTTCGTCCTCGACCTTCGCGGCTTGGCCGCGGCCTCGCGTCACTCGGCCGGTTCCTCCGCCGCTTCCTCGGCAACAACTTCTTCTTCGACCTTCTCCGGCGGCGCTTCGATCCAGCCGGCCGCAACGCGGGCGGCCATGATGATCGCGTTCGCATCGTCGGGCGTCATCCCGAAGCTTTCGAGAATGCCCGCCATCCGCTTGCGCTCGCCGTTCACCGTCTCGGTCCAGCCCAAGAGATCGTCCGTCGCGCAGCCCGCGAGGTCTTCGACCGTCTTCACGCCGCCTTCGCCCAGAGCCGCCGCGATCGCCGGCGTCACGCCTTCGATCTCCAGCACCGCGTCCTCGACGCCGAACTCGCGCCGCTTCTCGTCGAACACCGCGTTCTGGCGGTCGAGATAATCCTGCGCCCGGCGCTGCAGTTCCTGCGCCGTCTCTTCGCCGATGCCCTGAATCTCAGCCAACTCCTCTAGAACCACGTAAGCCAAATCCTCAACTGCCGAGAAATTCTCCGCCGCCAGCAACTGCGCCAGTGTTTCGTCCACGTCGAGCGTGTTCATGAACAGCTCGGTGCGCTTGCGGAACTGCTCCTGGCGGCGCTCGGATTCTTCCGCTTCCGTCAGGATGTCGATCTGCCAACCGGTGAGCTGCGAGGCCAAGCGCACGTTCTGTCCGCGCCGCCCGATCGCAAGAGACAACTGGTCTTCACCCACCACAACTTCAATACGCCGCGCGTCTTCGTCGAGCACGACCTTGGAAACTTCGGCCGGCGCCAACGAGTTAACGACAAAGTTCGCCGCGTCGTAGGACCACGGAATGATGTCGATCTTCTCGCCCTGCAGTTCCTGCACAACGGCCTGAACGCGGCTGCCGCGCATACCGACGCAAGCGCCGACGGGGTCGATCGAGGAATCCTTGGACACCACGGCGATCTTCGCGCGGGAACCCGGATCACGCGCCACCGACTTGATTTCGATGATGCCGTCATAGATTTCCGGCACTTCTTGCGCGAACAATTTCGCCATGAACTGCGGATGCGTGCGCGACAGGAAAATCTGCGGGCCCCGCGCTTCGCGGCGCACGTCGTAGATATAGGCGCGCACCCGGTCGCCGGTACGGAACGTCTCGCGCGGCAGCAACTCGTCGCGCCGCACAAACGCTTCGCCGCGTCCGAGGTCGACAACCACGTTGCCGTATTCCACGCGCTTCACCGTGCCGTGCACGATCTCGCCCACGCGATCCTTGTACTCGTCGAACTGCTTCTCGCGCTCGGCGTCGCGCACCTTCTGGAAGATGACCTGCTTCGCGGCCTGCGCGGCGATGCGCCCGAAGTCGATCGGCGGCAGCGGCTCGGCGATCAAGTCGCCCGTCTGCGCGGCCGGGTTGCGGATCTGCGCTTCGTCCAGCGTGATCTCGGTCGCTTCGTTCTCGACCTTCTCGACGACCAGGCGCAGGCGATGCAGCCGCGTCTCACCGGTCTTGGAGTCGATCTCCGCCTTGATTTCGTTGTCTTGGCCATAGCGCGACTTCGCCGCCTTCTGGATCGCCTCTTCCATCGCCGAGATCACGACCTGCTTGTCGATCGATTTCTCGCGCGCGACGGCGTCGGCGATCTGGAGAAGTTCAAGTCTATTTGCACTGACGGCCATTGGTCACTCCGTTTGCGCCGGCGCTTTGCCGGCTGCCTTCCTGCGTTTCAAATCTTGTTCGATCAGTTCGTCGGTCAGCAAAAGCTTCGCCTCGCCGATCATCGTGTAAGGCACGGCAAGTTCGCCGCGCACCTTGTCGGCCCCAAGCTCGGTCTCGAAGATCACGTCTTCGCCCCGAAGCCCCTTCAACGTTCCGCGCATGCGCTTGCGCCCGTCGAACATTTCCTTGAACTCGACCTTCGCCTGATGCCCGGCATAAAATTCAAAGTCGCGCCGGCGCGTCAGCGGCCGGTCGATACCGGGCGACGAAACTTCCAGCACGTATTCGCTCTCGATCGGATCGTCTTCCTCGAAGGCGGTCGAGATCGCGCGGCTGAGCTTCGCGCAATCGTCGACGTCCATCTGCCCGTCGGGACGCTCCGCCATGATCTGCAGCACGGGACGCGCAGCGCCCGACATCCGCACGCGCACGAGCGCATAGCCCAACGCTTCCGCGATGGGGCCGATCAAGCGCTCTAACTCTGCAATGCGCGTCGTAGGCAAAGAGGCCTCAAGAAAACAGGTTTTCCCGCCCGGCTGAGTGAACCCAGCCAGCGAACAAGCTCATCTTGTCCGAAGGAATGCGCGGGAATATAGCCGCGAGCCCCGGGACCGCCAAGGGCGAAAGGCCCGTCAAATTCGAATAAACCGCAGATAAATGCAGGCCCGGCCCGCCGCAACGGCCTTTTGTTCATATCGGGTGGCGGGCCAATCGGCCGGACGCACGCGCCAATCCGACGCACGCGCCGCCGCCCAGCGAAAGCGCGAATCGGCAATCAGATGCTGCAAGGCCCACACCCGATAGTCGGCATGGTCGGTCGCCACGCGGAACTCCCCGCCCGGCTTCAACACACGCGCCAACTGATCCAGCGTCTGCAATTGAATGAACCGCCGCTTATGATGCCGAAGCTTCGGCCACGGATCGGGAAACAAAACGAACGCCTTCGACAGCGACCGGTCCGGCACGCGGACCAACACATCGCGCGCGTCGCCCATATGAACGCGAACGTTCGTGAGGCCCTCCGCCTCAATCGCCATCAGAAGCTTCGCGACGCCGTTGACGAACGGCTCGCAGGCGATGAATCCGGTGTCGGGATGCGCCAGAGCCTGAGCGACGACATGCTCGCCGCCGCCAAAACCCACCTCGAACCCGAACGCGCTGCACGACGGAAACAGCGCGCCGAGATCGAGCGGCCCTTCCGGCACCGCGATCTTGGGCAGCAATGTTTCGATCAGTTCGATCTGATGCGGGCTAAGCGGCCGCCCGAGACGGCGGCCGTAGAGTTCGCTGCGCCGGCGCCCCGGCTCTTTTAGGCGAGCCCCTTGAGCTGCCCCACGAGATCCGTGCGCTCCCACGAGAACCCTCCGTCCGCTTCCGGCGCGCGGCCGAAATGGCCGTAAGCCGACGTGCGCGCATAGATCGGCCGGTTCAGTTTCAGATGCTCGCGAATACCGCGCGGCTTGAGGTTGACCATCTCGGGCAACGCCTTCTCAAGCTTCGCCTCGTCCACTTTGCCCGTGTCATGCAGATCGACGTAGAACGACATCGGATCCGCGACGCCGATCGCGTAAGCGATCTGAATGGTACAACGCTCGGCCAACCCGGACGCCACCACGTTCTTCGCGAGATAGCGCGCCACATAAGCCGCCGAACGATCGACCTTCGTCGGATCCTTGCCTGAGAACGCGCCGCCGCCATGCGGAGCCGCACCGCCATACGTGTCGACGATGATCTTGCGACCGGTAAGCCCCGTGTCGCCGTCGGGACCGCCGATGACGAAGCGGCCGGTCGGGTTCACAAACAAACCGTCATCCGGGCACATCCAGCCCGAAGGCATCGTCGCTTCGATGTAGGGCTTCACGATCTCGCGCACGTCCCGTGACTCAAGCCCGTCGACATGCTGCGTCGACACGACGATCTTCGTCGCACGCACGGGCTTGCCGTTTTCGTATTGCAGCGTCACCTGGCTCTTAGCGTCCGGCAGCAGACCTTTGGCCTTCCCCGACTTGCGCGCGTCGGTCAGCGCCTTGAGGATGCGGTGCGAATAGTGAATAGGCGCCGGCATCAATTCGTCGGTTTCGCGGCAGGCATAACCGAACATGATGCCCTGGTCGCCCGCGCCTTCGTCCTTGTTCCCGGCAGCGTCCACGCCGACCGCGATGTCTTCCGATTGCGCGTGAACCAGGCACTCGATACGAGCCTTGCGCCAGTCGAAACCTTCCTGGTCGTAGCCGATGTCTTTGATCGCCATCCGCGCCGATTCGATCATCTGATCGTGGCCGACGGCCTCAGGCCCGCGAATTTCGCCGGCCAGCACCACGCGATTCGTCGTCGCCAACGTTTCGAGCGCGATGCGCGATTCGGGCATATGCCCCAGCATCAGGTCGACGATGGAATCCGAGATGCGGTCGCACACCTTGTCGGGGTGACCTTCGGAAACGGATTCGCTGGTGAAGAGATAGTTTTTGCGCGAGGACATGGGCTTGGGGCTGCCGATCAAAAAAAGAGCCGCGCTTTTCGCGGGAAATCGCGAAAAGCGCGGCTTTCTGTCAGGGATAGTCAGTTACGTCAAGCGCGTTGCGCTTCCCGCAGTTCGACGACGCGGAAGTCCGGGAAGACTTCTTCTTCGCCGGTCAACGACTTAACGAGCTCGAGCATCCGCTTGCGGACGCGCGGATCGGTGATTTTCGTAAAAGCGCGAACGAGCTGGAAGCCCTCGGCGCTCGACACGAATTCCATCATGTAAGGACCAGCGTCGACATCCGTCGTCGTCGGCGTATGGCCCGCACGGCGCGTCGCGCCTTCGCTCAGCGGGACGTCGTCGAAGAAGTACGACACGGGTACGCCGAGGATGTGGGAGATTTCGTAGAGACGGCTCGCACCAATGCGGTTCGCGCCCTTCTCATATTTTTGAACTTGCTGGAACGTAAGTCCCAGGAGTTCGCCAAGCTTTTCCTGGCTCATACCGATAAGCATCCGGCGCAAACGAACGCGGCTGCCAACATGTGCATCAACTGAAGAGGGTTGCTTCTTGGCCAAGGGGGGGACTCCTTTTACGACTGACAAGATGCTCGACCACGACCACCAGAGCGTGAATCGAACGCCACGAAAAATTCTTGTCGATGACCATCTTTTTTTGACGGTCTTGCCCCCCGAGGGCACTGCTAGGCACGTCACATACACTGACGCAATTTCAAGTTGTCATATGGGGGTCAGGTCGGCTGATGCGCACCCCTGCGCTACAACCGAAGCACCAAGTCGACCCCCAGTAGCCAACCTGGACTTCAATGATTCTCACTTAAAGCTACGTAGTTGTAATGGTCAACTACCTTATTGGGCAGACCGATAAAAAAACAACCCGACGACGGTAAGCGCGAGCAAGAGCACGAAGAAAATCGCGTCACCGACGAATGAATACACGGTCGGTGCAAGTTCTACTGGCAATGCCGCGTCGAGGATGCCGGTCTTATCGAGTCCAAGCGAAGCCGTGACTCGCCCGAATGGATCGATGACTGCGGAGACACCCGTACTCGCTGCACGAACAATGGGAAGTCCTTCCTCTGCTGCGCGAACTTTCGCGATGCCAAGATGCTGATACGGACCCGTCCACGGTCCGAACCAAGAATCGTCGGTCAGCGTCATCAACCATGCGGGCCGTTTGCCGGGCTCAACCACTTCGCCCGGAAAGATGACCTCGTAGCAGATCAAGGGACCAAAACTTGGCGTCCCCGGTATCGTCATTGTCCGAACGCCGGCGCCGGTGCTGTAACCCTCGCTGCCGCCGGTGATCTTCGTAACGCCCAGCGGTTCGAGCAGCTGATAGAGCGGCAAATACTCGCCGAACGGCACCAGATGCGCTTTATCGTAAACGCCGACCGCGCGACCGTCCCCTGTGATTGCCGCCATGCTGTTGAAGTAGCGCCGCGCCTCGCCGTTCCGCTCGATCCGCACCACGCCCGTCACGAGACTGACCTTGTCCGGCAAAACTTGTGCGATCACCTCAAGCCCCGCCGGTTCCTCAAGCAGAAAGAACGGCGGCGCCGCTTCCGGCCAGAGCACGAGCGTGCGCGTCTCAAGCCCCGGCTCGCGTGTCAGATCGATCAGAAGCTTCCAGTTCCGTTCAAGGAGCTCTGGCTTCCACTTCTCGCCCTGCGGAACGTTTGGTTGCACGATACGCAACGCAACGCCGTCCACGTCCGGCACAGCCGCCGAAGGCAACCGCACCCAACCGAAAACGAACAGCGCAAGCAAAATGCCGGCCGACGCCGGCAACGGCCAGCGCAACCGCGAAGCCTTCCCATCCGCATTCACCATCGCGGCCGGCAACAGCACGGCAACGAGCGTGACAAGGCTCAGGCCATAGATCCCGTAGAGCGACGCCGTCTGAAACATCGCGTCGAAGCCTGACCACGTGTAGCCCGGCAAGTTCCACGGAAAACCCGTCAGAATATGCCCGCGCAACCACTCAACCGCGCAAAGGCTCGCAGCGAGTAACGCCACGCGCGCGCACCCGTTCGACCACTTGAGCCGCGCAAGCCCCGCGGCCAAACCGAAAAACAGTGCCAGCCCGCCGGGGAATAGAAGCGCCACGAAGGGCAGCAGCCAAGCGTGCCTGTCCGCATCGACGACGAACGCAAACCCGACCCAGTGCAAGCCAATGAGGAAATAACCGAAGCCAAACGCCCACCCGACCAAAGCCGCCTCAAGCCAAGGGCGGCGCGAGCGCGTCCCGTCGATCAAGAACACCAGCGCGGGAAAGCTCAGAAAGAAAATCGGCCAGATATAAAACGGCGCATAGGCCAGCGCCGAGACAGCCCCTAGCGCGACAGCGATCGCCCGCCGCCGCCACCCGCGCAGCGCACGCAGCCAATCGGCCGCGCCCGTCAGCCTCGATGAAATCTCCAACCGTCGAAAGCCGTCCAGGACGGGATTAGCCATTCACCACGGCCGCTGGCTTGCGATCCTCGGCGGCGGCGGCGTCGTCCTTCGGCTTCGTCACCCGCACGCGCAGGCGCTTCAACCGCCGCGGATCGGCGTCCAGAACCTCGAACTCGACCCCGGCCGGATGCGCGACAATCTCGCCCCGCTGCGGCACACGCCCGACCAGCGAGAACACAAGACCCGCCAGCGTATCGATCTCTTCCGCCTCTTCCTCGTCGACCAGCGAGAACCCGACCGCCTTCTCGACCTCTTCCAAATCCGCGCGCGCACTGGCGTCGAACTCGCCGTCCTTGCGCGGAATGATGAGCTTCGCCTCGTCGGTATCGTGCTCGTCTTCGATGTCGCCGACGATCTGCTCGACCAAATCCTCGATCGAAACGAGCCCGTCGGTCCCGCCGTACTCGTCGATGACCAGCGCCATGTGAATGCGCGTCGACTGCATTTTCACGAGCAAATTCACCACCGGCATTGACGGCGGCACGAACAGCACGTCGCGTCGGATGTCGGCCATGGTTTTCGGATGCGGATTGCCCTCGGACTCCGGCACCGCCAGCCCGATCAATTCCTTGATGTGCACCATGCCGACCGGATTATCGAGCGTATCGCGATAGACCGGAAGCCGCGAATGCTGCGCATCGCGAAAAATCCGCACCAGATCCGGCAGCGGCGTGCTCGCTTCGACCGCGATGATGTCAGCGCGCGGCACCATGATGTCGGCGACTTTCAACTCGCCGAAATTAAGGATGTTGAGCATCATCGAGCGCTCTTCGCGCGCGAGCGGCCGGTCGACGGCGTCGCTTTCTTCGATGACTTCTTCAAGGCTTTCGCGCAGACGCGCCGCATCACCCCGCCCGGGCAGCAGACGACGCACGAGGCCGATCAAGGTCGGCCACGATGACGGCTTCTGATTTTCGGGACTAGGCTCTGCCGTCGCTGCGCCCGCTTCTGAATCAGGCACGCGTTTTGGTCCTCAGGAGATAGGGATTGGGGATGCCCATGTCGGAAAGGATGGCGATTTCGAGCCCCTCCATCAAGCGCGCACAGCGCCGGTTCTCGTGGTCGTAGCCCAGCAAATGTAAGAAACCGTGTAGAATCAGATGCTTGGAATGGTTAATGAAACTTTTATTCTGCACTTTTGCCTCGGCCAAAACCGTTTCATAGGCAAGTGCGATACCCCCCAGAGGGTTCCCTGTGTCGCCGAATGACAAAACGTTGGTCGCCTTGTCCTTACCCCTGAAGCGTGCGTTGAGCCCCCGCAGCCTCGCATCATCGGCGAACAAGACGGCGACTTCGCCGGCCGGCCCGGACAACTCCGGCCGCAGCGCTGCCTCGCGCACAAGCCCGCGCACGACGGCACCCGCGCGCGGAAACGCTTTGCGCCAAGCCGGATACTCGATCTGAACGTCGACGGTTAGCCGGCTCTTGGCCATCACACCGGCCGCTTCGCCCCAAGCCGGCGTGAGTCATGCGCCGCATAGGCCTGCACGATCCGGCGCACCAGGGGATGACGCACGACGTCCTCTTCAGTGAACTGAACGATGTCGACGCCCTCGACGCCGTCCAGGACGGATCGCGCCTCGCTCAAGCCCGAGACGATGCCGGGCGGCAAGTCCGTCTGCGTCGGATCGCCGGTCACCGCCATACGGGCGCCTTCGCCCAGACGCGTCAGAAACATCTTCATCTGCTGCGTCGTGGTATTTTGCGCCTCATCGAGGATCACATAGGAATGCGCCAGCGTCCGCCCGCGCATGAAGGCCAGCGGCGCCACCTCGATCACGCCCTCATCGATCCGTCGCTGAATCTGTTCCGCCGGCAGCATGTCGTGCAACGCGTCGTAGAGCGGCCGCAAATACGGATCGACCTTCTCCTTCATATCGCCCGGCAAGAACCCCAACCGCTCGCCCGCCTCGACCGCCGGCCGCGACAGGATCAAACGATCGACCTCGCCGCGCGCCAGCAAACTGACGCCGACCGCGACGGCAAGGTAGGTCTTGCCTGTGCCTGCCGGCCCCAAGCCGAGCACCAGATCATTCTTCGAAAGCGCTTCGAGATACCGCGCCTGCCCCGGCGTGCGCGGCCGGATCACCCGGCGCGGCGTCGTCACGTTCGTCCCGCTGGCGACGACCGAATCCGACGTCAGACCAAGCCGCAAAGCGCGGTCGAGATCGAGCACGCTCACGTCCTGCCCGTCGCGCGCATGCGTATAAAGATCGCGCAAAACCTGCGCCGCATGCGCCCGTGCAGGCGAGCCGCCCTGCAGCGTGAACTTGTTGCCGCGCCGCGTGATCTCGACATTCAGCTTGCGTTCGATCTCGGCCAAATGCCGGTCGTGCGCGCCCACCACGCGCGCCAGCACGGCATTGTCGTCGAACTCCAGATGCGAGGCTTGCCCCTCGTCGCGCGTCTTCTTCGTCGTCAAATCGCCACCGCCGCCGGAGCAAAAGAGGAAACAAGATCCGCACCCAAACTATGCGACATCACCGTCGTTATACGTACACGCGCCACGTCACCGATCGCATAACCGGGCGCCACCACATGCACCGGCTGCAAATACGGACTGCGCCCGATCATCTGCCCCTCAAAGCGCCCAGGCTTCTCAAGCAATATGTCGACCTCAAGACCAACGCTGGCGCGCAAATAATGCGCCTCCTGCTCGTTCAGCAGCTCCTGCAGCCGCTGAAGCCGCGCCGCCTTCACATCTTCCGCAATCTGCTTGCGCGCGGCAGCGGCAGGTGTTCCCGGCCGCGACGAATACTTGAACGAGAACGACTGCGCGAATCCGATCTCGCGCACCAGCCCCATGGTCGCTTCAAAATCGGCATCAGTTTCACCCGGAAACCCGACGATGAAATCCGACGAGAACATGATGTCAGGCCGCGCCGCACGAATGCGCTCGATCAGCCTGCGATAATCATCACCCGTATGCCCGCGGTTCATCGCATCGAGCACCATGTCAGATCCCGACTGCACCGGCAGATGCAGTTGCGGCATCAACTTCTCTTCGTCCGCATGCGCCGCAATCAAATCGTCGTCCATGTCGCGCGGATGGCTGGTCGTGTAGCGCAACCGGTAAAGCCCCGGAATCCGAGCCAAATAGCGGATCAAACGCCCGAGACCCCAAACCTCGCCGTCCGGTCCCACGCCATGAAACGCATTGACGTTCTGACCCAGCAGCGAGATCTCGCGCACCCCAAGATCGACCAGATGCCGCGCTTCATTCTCGATCTGCACGACCGAGCGCGAATATTCCGACCCGCGCGTATAGGGCACGACGCAGAACGTACAGAACTTGTCGCAACCTTCCTGCACCGTCAGAAACGCCGTCGGCCCATCGACTCGCGTCGTCTGCGGCATGCTGTCGAACTTATCGACCGTCGGAAAATCCGTATCGAGCACCCGCCGCCCGTGGCCCAACTTCGCGACCAGTTCCGGCAGCCGGTGATAAACCTGTGGCCCGACCACGATGTCGACCGCATCCGACCGGCGCTGCATCTCCTCGCCCTCGGCCTGCGCAACGCAGCCCGCGACGGCGATAATCATCTGCCGCCCTTCGGACGCACGCTCGCGCTTCATCACGCGCAAACGGCCGAGTTCGGAATACACCTTCTCGGCCGCCTTCTCGCGGATGTGGCACGTGTTGAGCACCACCATATCGGCGTCGTCCGCGCTGTCGGCGACAGCATAGCCGTGCGGCGCCATCACGTCCGCCATCCGTGCGGAATCGTAGGCGTTCATCTGGCAGCCGTAGGTCTTGATGAAAATCTTGCGCGTCACGGGATCAGTCTAGCCGTAAAAACGGGCCGGACATATGCACGAAGCCGCTGCCCGAACTCAAGCCGCGCTGGGCTGTAAACCATCGCCGCTGACCGGCGGCACCTCAATCGGCTCGTCCTCATAGGCAGGACCCACCGCACCCGGCCGCCCCGCCAGGGCATGCGCCACGCCCTCGGCCACCAGCCGCTCGCACTCAGCGGTCAGGTCTTTGCGCGAGGGAAACTGATCGACGGTGATCGGCGGGTGGTAATGAACCATCACGTCGATCGGCCCGAGGCAAAACGCCTCCCACAGATGCGGCACGAGTTCCATGTCGCCATACCAGGCAAAATACGGCCTGATCTCGCGACCCATTGGGATCCCGTGCAGCCGCGTATAGGCGACCGAAACCGGCTGCACCAACACGCGCCGCTTGTTCCCGTTCTCGTCCGTCACCATCGCATCGGCAGCCGAGAGCAGCGCGCTCTTGAACGGCAACACGCGATTGCCGTCGCTCGACGTACCTTCAGCGAACAGGACGATCGTGCCGCCCTCCTCCAGCCGCTGACGAATGCGGTCCGCTTGAAGCCCCGCCTTCGTCCGCCGCTCGCGCTCGACGAACACCGTCCGCGCCAGCTTCGACAGCGTGCCAAACAAGGCCCACCCTGCCACTTCCGACTTGGCGACAAACGCCAACGGAATGACCGCGGCCAACACCGGCATGTCGAGATAAGAGGTGTGGTTCGCCGCCAGCAGCACCCCGCGCTCGCGGCACGGCCGCCCGAACGTCTCGACGCGAATACCCATCACCGCGCAAATGCCCCGCGCGTACTGGATCGGCAGAACGTCCTTGATCCGCCAATTGAAACGCAGTGCCGCCCACTGCATCGGCATGAAGAACAGCGTGATGCTGAGGAAACCGATGGCGACACCGACGCCACGCGTGAGGCGGACGATGCCCATTTAGGCCTTCTTGCGCTTCGCAGCGTCTTTGGCGCTGTCGATCGGCACGCCGTAAAGCTCAAGCCGATGATCGACGAGCTTGTAGCCCAGCTTCTCAGCGACCATGCGCTGCAACTCTTCGATCTGATCGTTCTGGAACTCGATCACCCTGCCCGACTGCACATCGATCAGATGGTCGTGGTGAACGTCGGGCGCTTCTTCATAGCGCGAACGACCGTCGCGGAAATCATGCCGCTCCAGGATGCCGGCTTCTTCCAAAAGCCGCACCGTGCGGTAGACCGTCGCGATTGAGATATGCGGATCGATCGCAGCCGCACGCCGGTGCAATTCCTCCGCGTCCGGATGATCCTGCGATTCCGACAGAACGCGCGCGATGACGCGGCGCTGGCCGGTCATCCGCAAGCCTTTTTCAACGCACAGCTTTTCAATGCGATCCATCGATCACCAAGCACTATTGGACTAAGGCAGAGCTTGTAGTCGATTCCGGGAGCCGCAGGAAGCACGGCCCAGAAATGTCCACGCCCGAAGTGCGGCCTTAAGCCTGTTTGAGACCCTTTCTCATAACCAGCGCGTCCGCAGGCTTGTCCCCGTGATGATAATAGGCGGCCCGCCGCCCCACGACCACGAACCCGTCACGCTTGTAAAGCGCAAGCGCCGGCTCATTCTTCTCGCCGACCTCAAGGAACATCTCGTCGGCGCCAAGGCCGCGCGCGGTGTCATAAGCCATGTCGAGCAGAGCCCCGCCCAACCCCGATCGGCGCGCGGCGTCTGACACGCAGAACGTCAAGATCTCCGCCTCGCCCGCTACTGTCCGGATGAGCACGAAGCCTTCGGCCTTCTTCACCCCTTCGCGCGCGCCCATGAGGACGTTGACGCCGTCGCGCACGAGCACCGACCGAAACGCCTCCTGCGGCCAAGCATCGGGAAAGCACGGCCCGTGAAGCCGCGCCAACACCGCAGCATCGCGAGGACCGCCGCTCCAAATGCGGAACTTCGTCATGACGGCAACTTCGCGTCCGGCGCACGCAGATAGGCAGGCGTTGCCGGATACCGCGCCGGATCCGCCGTTATCATGCGCTTGGCCAACAGCTTCGCATCAACGCGACCCGCCTCGACGATCCGTGCGTCGAGTCCAAGCAATGCCGCGCCCGATCCCGTCAACACGAACGGCTGAGCCAGCGCCTTGCGAAACGCCGACGCAGCGCTTTCAACCGCAGCCGCGACCGGGTCGGTCAACGGCGCGACAGACGCATCGAACGCTTGCGCATAAACCTCGCCACGCTTCGCATCGATCGCAACACCGACGGCATGTTCCGGCACATCGCGCGCCACCTGCGCCGCCAAACACTCAAGCGTCGTGACGCCGAGGATCGCGGCCCCCGTCGCGAGCCGCAAACCCTTGGCAAACGCGAGACCCACGCGCACCCCGGTAAACGCACCCGGGCCGACAGTCACCGCGACACGGTCAAGCTGTTTGAACGAAGCCCCAGACGTCGCGAACATCTGCGCCACCAGCGGCGGTAGCGTCTCAGCCTGCGTCCCGGCAAGATTGTCGGCCTCAAAGCTCGCAACGACATCGCCCGCCAGCGTCAGCAAAGCGCCGCCGACGGGACCGAACGACGTGTCGATCGCAAGGATAAACCTATCGTTCATACGACCTGGCAGGCCTCGTCGAACGACAGACGCGGCGACCGCGCGAGCACGCCGGACGGATCGCCATAACCCAACGAACAGATGAAGTTCGACTTCACGCTGGAGTCCGGAAAGAACTCGTCGTCGACACCCGCATTGTTGAACCCGGACATCGGCCCGCAGTCGAGCCCGACCGCGCGCGCCGCCATGATCAGATAGCCGCCCTGCAAAGTCCCGTTCCGGAACGCCGTCGTCTCGGCGAGCTTCTCGTTGCCGACGAACCAGCTGCGCGCGTCCGTATGCGGAAACAACTGCGGCAGCTTGTCGTAAAATTTGTAGTCCGTAGCAATGATGACGGTCACCGGCGCTGTCATCACCTTCTGAACGTTGCCCGGCGACAAATGCGGCTTCAGCCGCGCGCGCCCCTCATCCGTCGTCACGAACACGAAGCGCGACGGCGAACAATTCGCGCTCGTCGGCCCCATGCGCAGCAAATCGTAAAGCGCGTGCAGCAGCGTCTGCGACACGGGCTTGGCCTGCCACTTGTTCTGCGTTCGCGCCAAGCGGAACAGCTGATCGAGTGCGTCATCGGAAATGGCGTGATGCAAGGCAATGGCCCTCAAGCGTCCGGGTACGGCGCAATCGCCGCTTGTACCAAGCGTTGGGCCCGCGGGGAAAGCCTGTTGGCCTTAGGCCGCCACGGCCTCGACCGTATTCACCTCGGGGATGTAGTGCCGCAGCATGTTCTCGATGCCGTTCTTCAACGTCGCCGTCGACGACGGACACCCGGCGCACGAACCGCGCAGGTTGAGGAACACGGTCCCCGACTTGCTCTCAAAGCCGCGAAAA
>JAEUMM010000327.1 GCA_016792645.1 Alphaproteobacteria bacterium
ACGTCCGCGGCCAAGGCACGTTGTTGCGCCAAGCGCTCGGCAATCTCATCCAGAACGCGATAAAATTCTCCCCCGAGGGCGCAACCATCCGCGTCCGCTTGGATCAAACGGCCGCCACCGTCAGCCTTATCGTCGAAGACACCGGCCCCGGAATCCCGGAAGAAGGCCGCGCCACCGCGCTGCGCCCCTTCGGCCGCCTGCCTCGCGACCAAAACCAAGACGGTAAGGGCCTCGGCCTCGCGTTGGTGGCTGCCTGCGCAAAACTTCATGGCGGCGCCTTACGGCTGGAATCCGCCGGTCAAGGCCTCCGCGCCATCGTCGACCTGCCCCGCGCGCCATCGTGAACACGAGTTCATACGCGTGCCAGATGACTGTGAGGATGCGGAGATACCTCTGAGACCGCGGACGGATCGCTCCGTGATCAGAAGGAAAACAACCATGAATCGCATCCTCGTCGGCTCCGCCCTTGCGGTCGCATTGTTCGGCGCAACGTCGGCTTACGCCGCGACGTCGGCGACCCCGGTCGACTACGCCGCACGCTGCACGTCGCTGGCCGGCCAATGGAAGACAGCCGAAAGCACGAACGCCACGAACGCCAACCTCGGCAAGGCCAAAGCCGACGCCACAAAGGCCGAGAGGCTGTGCAAGTCGAAGAAGTCGTCGGACCAGAAGAAGGGCGCCGGCGACTACGATGCCGCGCTGAAGCTGTTGGGCGTCACGCCCACGTAGTTCGCCCGAGTCGCATGCGGCTGCGAGAGCGGTAGCTGCACGCACGCGGTGCGTCGGAACGAGGCCCTCGCCTCCGGCGCCCGCGGTTTATGCGGCGGACGGTTTCCAGAACGTACGTTCGCCGAATCGAGGCGGCGGATTTTGCGCCGCGCAGATCCGCCGCCGCGCCTTAGACCCTTCGCAAGCACCGGTCCCCCCGGGCGCTTGCCGAAGGATCCCACGGCAGGCCCGGCACGAGATTCTCTCCGATCCAGTCGACCTGCCGTGGGAACGATCTACCCGTTTACGAGCGATCGCCATGCTTCTGCTGCCGACGATCGCGCTGTCTCTTGTGACGCTGTTCGGATCCGTCACGGCCCACTATGAGGCGCTGCGTCTTCTGGCGCGCCTCACCGCAGGCCGGCCGGGTTTCAGACGCATCGGCCTCTTCGTCGCCATCAGCGGTCTGCTCGCCGTGCATGTGTGCGAGATCGCGCTCTTCGCCTGCGCCTTCCACATTGGCGTCCAAGACCTGGGCCTTGGCTCGTTCGTCAACGCGCGTTCCATGGCGCCGATGGACTACTTCTACTACGCCGCCGAGACGTATTCCTCGCTCGGCTATGGCGACATCTATCCGCTTGGCACGATCCGTTTGTTGGCGAGCATCACGCCGGTGATCGGCCTTCTGCTGATGGGCTGGTCCAGTGCGTTTCTCTTTTCGCTGGTTCACCCGCCCCCGACGCCCGAGAGCAAACCCGACCGCGATGTGTCCGCGAGTTCATGATGCTTCCAGACGTCTGTCAGACTGCGCGCCCAAGTTAATCGAGGCACCAGACGCAATACGCCAACCCCACGGAAGGATCCCAGCCATGAAATCCTCGACACTTGCAGCAATCTTCTTCACCACGGCGATCGCGACCACAGGCGTCGCGATGGCCGCCACGCCGCATCACGGCAACGCGCAAACGCACGAGAGATACGCCACCGCCTGCAGCACCTTGTCCGGCCAATGGTCGAACGCAGTGACGAGCCACAGTCACAATCGCCGCCTCGGTCAGGCCAAGCATCAAGAACGCCTCGGCCAACGCGACTGCCGCTCGAACAAGACGGCTGAACTGAAGGCCGGCGTCATGCACTACCGCTCCGCCCTCCGCACCATCGGCGTCCGCCCCAGCGCCTGAACACCCGCCGAACGACGCCAGCGTTCGACGTCCCAGGTGTGCGCGGGCTTTGCCAAGGGGCCCGCGCACACTGCTCCCGAATAAAGAGCCGAACGAGAGAGGCGCATCCACAGTGATAACGCGCTCGTGAACCCTGGCGCCCCCGCGCCACGTTGAATTCGCCCGGCAATCTTCCCAGTCTGCGCCCGCGCCAGCCGGCGACGATTCAGGGGATGACATGCTGTCGAAGAAATTGCTGCAAAGCCTGGCCATAGCGCTCGCCGCACTGACGATCACGGCCTGCGTTGACGACATCGCAAACACCGGCACAGCGACGGCGGCGGAAACCGACACCTCGCCCAGCGCACAAGCCCTGCGCAAACTCTTCGCCGACAGCGACGAAGCCTCGCTGAAGGTCAGCCCGATCAGCGCCCTCTTCCGCGGCGACGGCCGCTATGCGGATCAGTTCGGCGACTACATCTCCGACGACTTCATCGCCCAGCTGCGCGCCGATGCCGAGAGCGAGTGGAAGCGCCTGCACGAAATCGACCGCGCAAGCCTCAACGCGCAGGATCAAGTCGCCTACGACGTCTTCGAATACCAGACGCGCCAATCGCTCGACGGCCTGACGCCGGAGATGGTGGCGCTCACCATCGTGCGCCCGATCAACCACATGGGCGGCCTGCACGTGCAGTACCCGGACATCAGCTCCGGCAAGTCCGCCGCGCGCTTCCAATCGGTCGCGGACTATGACAACGGCCTAAAGCGCATCGACGGCTTCACCGTCTACATCGACCGCGTCATCGAACGCATGCGCCAGGGCATCAAGAGCCGTGTCGTCGAAACCAAACTCACGACGCGCATCATGGTCACCCAGCTCGACGATCTCGTCGGCCAAGGCGTCGAGAAAAGCCCGTTCTGGCAACCGATCGTCAACATGCCGAAGGAGATCGGCGAACCCGATCGCACCCGCCTGACGGCGGCCTACAGAACCGCGATCGCGGACAAGATCGTCCCGGCCTACAAGCGCCTGCAGACGTTCCTGAAGCGTGAGTACCTGCCTGCCGCCCGCTCCGCCGTGGGTCTCAGCGCAATGCCCGGCGGCGCAAAACTCTACAGACTCCTCGTCGAACAATCGACGACGACCAAGATGACCGCAGACGAGATCCACAAGATCGGCCTCGCCGAAGTCGCGCGCATCAAGGGCGAGATGGATCAAGTCCGCAAAACCGTGGGCTTCAAAGGCAACCTCCACGCCTTCTTCGAACACCTGCGCACCGCCAAGGAATTCGAGCCGAAATCGCGCGAGGATTTGCAGGCGCGCTATGCCGAAATCGAAAAGCGCATCGCCGCCGCCGTGCCCCGCGATTTCTCGCTGATCCCAAAGACGCCCTTGGAATTGCGCCCCGTGCCCGACTATCTGGAACAAAGCCAAGCGGCCGGCTACTATAACCAAGGCACCCCCGACGGCGCGCGTCCCGGCGTCTTCTTCTTCAACACCTATGATCTGCCCTCGCGCAAGACTTGGGGCATGGAGACGCTGTTCCTGCACGAGGCGATCCCCGGTCACCACTTCCAGATCAGCCTGGCCCAAGAAAATACCAGCCTGCCCAACTTCCTGCGTTTCGGCGGCAACACGGCCTATGTCGAAGGCTGGGCGCTCTACGCCGAATGGGTCGGCCGCGAACTCGGCATGTACCAAGACCCTTACCAGATGTTCGGCCACCTGAACGACGAACAGCTGCGCGCGCTGCGCCTCGTCGTCGACACGGGATTGCACGCGAAGGGCTGGAGCCGCGACAAGGCGATCAAGTTCATGCTCGACAACTCCGCGCTCAGCGTCACCGAGACGACGCAAGAGGTCGACCGCTACATCGTCAATCCGGGTCAAGCCTTGGGCTACAAAGTCGGCCAGCTGACCATCAAGCGTCTGCGCGCCGAGGCCGAGCAATCATTGGGCACGCGCTTCAACGTGAAGAACTTCCACGCGCAAGTGCTGGACACCGGCGCGCTGCCGATGGACGTGCTTGACGCCAAGATCAAACACTGGCTGACGTCGCGCTAAACGGGCACCAGCGTTCGCAGGTAAACGATCTCGCCGACGAGCGCGATGAGCAAAAGCCACGCGACCACCGGCGCCCATCTATGCCAGGCAGCGAATCCGAAGAAGGCGATCAGCGGCGTCACGACCAGTGTGAAGGTGTCGATGATGCCGAAATAGCCCTGATAGCCGGATGTCGCCATGACCAACGCGTTGACCGGCCCCTGAAGCATCATGTTCGGTATGCTGACCCCCGCCAGCCACGCCTGATGAAGCAGCTTGTTCTCGCACTCTGCGTAAACTGAGTTGAAGGTCGCCTGCGGCCAGCAGGGCAAAGCGTCGCCATGCGTCGCCAGAACACTGCCCGTGATACTGCCGACAACCAGCACCACCAGTCCCAGCGCACACACTTTGCCGAACGGATTGTCGCCCGCCCAAGTCAACACACCCTGCATGGCGCCCTCCTCAAAGGAAGGTCAATGCTTCCATGACAAGACAAGTGTTGTCGAGCCGCATGTCTAGCGCGCCAAAGCCACCGACTTAACCAGCGCCACAACCTTGGCCCCGGCCGTCAACTTGAGCCGCGCCACCGCATCAGCCGTCAGCTCGGCCACCAGCCGCCCTTCACCCGCCTTCAGCGACAGCCGCGCGACATGCGGCGCCGCTTCGCGCACCTCCTCGACCACGCCGTCGAACATGTTCTGCACCGAGATCGCCTCCGGCCGAGCGAGCGCGATCGACACGTCACGCGCCGCAACGCGTATCGCGATCCGCGCGCCGACGTCGCGCTGCAACAGCGGCAGCCGGAATGCGCCAACCGGCGTCGCCACGACCGTCAAGCCGCGTGCCGGCTCATGGCCCTCGACCCGCCCCTCAAGGATCGCGCCGAGCCCCAGCGTCTCGGCTTCCGCCGGCAAATCGAGCCGGCTCGTCACCGCGCCAAGCGGTCCCGACACCGCCGCCTTCCCGTTCGCCAGCAACACGACGTCGCTCGCCAACCGCAACACCTCGTCCGCGTCGTGCGTGACATAGATGATCGGAATGCCGAACCGGGCGTTTAGCGCCTCGAGATAAGGCAAGACCTCCGCCTTCCGCGCCGCATCGAGCGACGCCAGCGGCTCGTCCATCAACAACACCCGCGGCTGCGCCAGCAACGCACGCCCCACGGCAACACGCTGCCGTTCGCCGCCCGACAGCGTCACAGGACGCCGCTCCAACAACCCCTCAACACCCAGCACGCCGATGACGCTCTCCGCGTCGATGCGCTTCTCGCCCCGCGCACGCGAAAAACCGTAGAGCAGATTCTGCTTCACCGTCAGATGCGGAAACAGACGCCCATCCTGAAACACCACACCCGCGCGCCGCCGCTGAGCGGGCACGTCCACGCGCGTCGCGGAATCGAAGAGCACCGCGTCCCCGATCTTGATCCGCCCGCGGTCCGGCCTCACCAGCCCCGCGATCGCCTTCACGATCGTGCTCTTGCCCGCGCCCGACCGCCCGAACAAAGCGGTGACGCCGCCGCCGGCCTTGAAAGCCACGTCCAGTGCGAACGCATCCAGCCGCTTGGCGAGGTCGATCTCGATCATGACGGCGCGCCCGTCATCGCGCGCACGCGCCGCGCCAAGTACTCCGACAGGATCAATCCGCCGAACGCCAGTGTGATCGACAGCACCGCCAACCGCGCCGCTATCGCATCGCCATCCGGCGTCTGAATCGCCTGATAGATCGCAAGCGGCAATGTCTGCGTCTCGCCCGGAATATTCGAGGCGAACGTGATGACCGCCCCGAACTCGCCGAGACTCGCCGCGAACGCCACGACGGCACCGGCCAAAACCCCAGGCAACATCAGCGGCAACGTGATGGAGAAGAACCGGTCGAAAGCGCCCGCGCCCAACGTCCGCGCCGCATCCTCAAGCCCCCGGTCCACCGCATCGAGCGCCAGCCTGATCGCCCGCACCATCAACGGAAACGCCATGACCGCGGTGGCCAGCGACGCGCCCTCACTGGTGAACGCCAGACGCACGCCGAACGTCTCGTAGAGCCAAGACCCGATCGGCCCCCGCACGCCGAACCCGATCAGCAGCAGATAGCCGACGACCACCGGCGGCAACACCAGCGGCAAATGCACGAACCCGTCCAGAACGGTCTTGCCCCAAAACCGCCCGCGCGACAGCACCCACGCAACGCCAACCGCAAACGGAAGGCTGAACGCGACTGATCTAAGCGCCACCCAAAGACTGAGCCATAACGCCTGCAGTTCCGC
>JAEUMM010000468.1 GCA_016792645.1 Alphaproteobacteria bacterium
TTCGGTAAAGCGGCGGCCGATGTTGACGGTCGCCGTTCCGGTGCTGCCCAGCGGCGCGGCCGCGTCGTTACACAGCGCGGTGAACGGCGTGACGTTCGCGCCCGACTCGACGCCGCCCGTTTGCAGGAACGGGTTGTCGCAGTTCAAGAGATACGAGCCGTCCAACGGACCCGAGCCCGCGAAGAAGCCCGATGCCGCGATCTGCGCCACGGTCTTGTCGTTCATGAACGACGTTTCGGCGTAGACCTCGAGGTCGTCGGCCAGCTGATAGTTCGCTTGCGCGCCGACGACGTAACGATCGTCAGGGCGGATGAAATAGTTTTGCGGCGCGAAGTTGAACGCGTCCGCGGCGCCGGCGGCCGGGCGGAAGGTGCCGGGGACTGCCGTGTTGACCGTGAACTGCGTGCCGCTGCCGCCGACCAGCGTGAAGCGGCCGGTCGGACGGTTCGACGAACCGCCGCAAACATGCGAGGTGCCGGTGGTGTTCAGCGAGCAGGCGGAGACGTCGCGCTGGTCCTGAAGCAGGGCCTCGGCGTTGCGATACTGGAGGTAGGCCGTGACGTTGCCGCGGCCGTCGTCCATGTTGGCGCCCATGATGCCCCAGAGGCTCACGGTGCGGCCGTCGTTGACGTGCTTGTCGGCGTTCTTGAAGCCTGCGTTGCCGATCAGCGTGCGCATCTTCGCGTTGTCGTTGTCGTGGTCGTAGAACGAGTATTGACCACCGACTTCGATGCCTTCGAAGTTCTTGCGGTAGATGAAGTTCACGACGCCGGCGACGGCGTCGGCGCCGTACACGGCCGACGCGCCGCCGGTGAGGACTTCAACGCGCTCGATCATGGCGATCGGGATCGTATTCAAGTCGGGCGTGGGCGAGAGGATGTTGGCGGGCTGCATGCGCCGGCCGTTGATGAGCACCAGCGTGCGCTGGGGTCCGAGGCCGCGAAGGTCGAGCGTCGAGGTGCCCGACGAACCGTTCGACACTTCCGAGCCCTGGTTCGCGATCACCTGGGGCATGTTGTTGAGCAGGGTTTCGGCGCTGTTGGCGCCCTGCAATTTCGCTTCCGTGTTCGAGATGGTCGAAACGGGCGACGTGGAGGTCAGGCCCTTTTGCGGAATGCGCGAGCCGGTCACGACGACTTTTTCGACCGATTGGTCTTGCGCGCTTGCCGGCGCGACGCTTACGAACGTCGCGACCGCCGCACCCGCCATCAACGCAGATTTCAGCGTTTTTCTTGTTTCACCGTTCACTTCACAGCCCCCTCAGAAAAAGTACACACACCCGGCAAAGGTGTTCCCCCCTTTGCGCTTCGTGACCTGTTATCCCGCCGTCGCTTTCGCCACGCCCCCCGCAGTTGGAGGGGCCGATGTTCGAATCTGGACGGGATGATGCTGTTCGCGCGCGATGTGATGCGTGGGGGCAACTATGGCGCGCACCGCTCACGCGAATGCGAGCGGGCCACCGCGCTTGGCGGCCAGATTGCTTGCGATTTGACGATCGTCTGGGTGCGGATGATTGGCGTGCGCCGCCAAGAAAATGTCTCACACAAAGAAACAAAGCTACAAAGGGAGCGCTTCCTTCTTGCGCCGGAGGCGCGTCGGGATCGACTGGCGCTGCGCGCCGGAGGGAGCGGCTTTGTTGCTTTGTTTCTTTGTGTGAGATTCTCTTTCTGACTTAGTTCGCCGCGAAGCGGTCGGGGAAGAGCATGGCGAGTTGCGTTTTGGCGGCGTGCCATTCGCGTTGGGGGCGGCGCCATTTGCGCAGGGACTCGCGCACGACCAGATACATGAGCGCGGTCGCGTCGTCGGTCGAGGTCATGTGGCCGTGGCCGCGCAGCGTGCGGGCGTAGCCGCGGCGCAGGGCGTCGGCAGCGTAGGTCGAGGCCATCACGCGGCGGATCTCCAACGGCACGTCGAAGAACGGCGCGAGGTTCGGCCAATGGCGGTGCCAGAGCGGGGCGATGGCCGGATATTTTTGGCCGAAGCGGTCGCTCTCGAAACGCATGAGGTTGGCGAGCGCGTCTTGCGCGTTGCGGGCGCCGTGGATGGCGCGCAGCGCGGTTTGCAGCGCGGAGCGGTCTTTGGTGACCGCGAGTTCCAGCGACTGGCGCACGACGTCGCCCACGTTGGGCAGCGTGTGCGCGGCCGGAAACGCCTGCGGCCGTGCGGCGGCGAGATGCGGGCTTGAGCCGATGACGTAGAGAACGTCGATCACGCCGCGCTGCTTGAGGTCGGCGAGCACGTCGGTCCAGAACGCGCGTTCGTCTTCGCCTTCGAACCAGAGGCCCAACACCTCCTTCGGGCCGTGGCTTTGGAAGCCGAGGGCGAAGTGGCACACGCGGTTGCGGGCGGTCGCGCCGTCGCGCCATTTCACGCGCAGGCGTTCGAAGACGATGATCGGATAGCTGGGCTCCAACGCGCGGCTTTGCCAGTCGAGCGCTTCGCGGCGCAGGTCGGCGAGGAGGGCCGTGATCACCGATACCGGCACGGGCTCGCCCGCGAACATCGAGAGGCGGCGCTGAATGTCGGCGGGCGGATAGCCCTTCGCGTGGAGCGAGATCATGCGCTCCATCAGATCGGGAAAGCGCAGTTGCAGACGCTGGGTGTCGGCGCCGTTCGGGTCCGGCTGGTCTTGCTCCTCCGTCTCGCGGAAGCGTTCGGTGAGGGCGGCGCGGAGTTTGTCGAGGATGCCGTTGCGCTCGAAGACGGCGCGGGCGTCGCGGCCGGCGACCAGCTGGTCCAGCAGTTCGGGTTCGAAGGCGAGGTTGCGTGCGGTGCTCATGGGTCTCGTTCCGCTCAAATCGGGAGAAGGAGGGCGCCGAGGCGCGCGAGGTCGGCTTGGGAATTCACGCCGAGCTTTGTGAAGAGGTTGCGCACGTGCCAGCGCACGGTCTCCACGCTGCGGTCCATGCGGGCGGCGATCGCCTGGATGTCGTCGCCGTCGACGAAGGCGGCGAAGATGGCGCGCTCTGTCGGCGTCAGTTCGGTGAAGCCGTGGAGCATGGCTTCGCGCGACTGCGACGCGCCGGAGAAGGGCGTCAGCGCGACGACGACGGAGGCGGTGGCGTCGGGCGCGGGCTTGGCAAGCGAGAGCTGCGCGATGAAGGTGCGGCCGCCCTCGCCTTCCACCACAAAGGCGTAGGTGCGGCGGGCGTCGGCGTTCTGGTCGGCGCGCGAGAGCGCCTCGAACGCGGCTTGGGCGCGCGTGTCTTCGAAGCGCAAACGGCCGGCCGAGAGCGCGATGGGGCGGCGTGTCTCCAACAGCGCGGCGGCGGCGGCGTTGGAGCGGTCGATCGCGCGACCGCGGGTGATCAGCATCGCGGTCGGGTTGTTGTCGAACATCTGTAGGCCGACATAAGCGGCGACGGGCGCCAGCGGCGGCGCCGCGCTTTCGCGTGCGCTCACGGCGGCGTGATTGATCATGGTGTGTCCGGCTTCGCTCATGGCGACGCATTCCCCCTTTAGTCGAGGACAGCGTGCGTTCAGCCTTTGGTGAGAGTCGTCCGGAAGTTGTCAGTTCGCAGTCA
>JAEUMM010000366.1 GCA_016792645.1 Alphaproteobacteria bacterium
GGCAGCACAAAGAAGTGCCCGCCCTTATGCGCAATCGTCAGCGCATGCCCGTTGGTCAGCCCGCGCGTCACAATGTGAATGCCCTTCGACCGAATCAACTTGTGCGAGGACTCGCCCCCGCCGACCATCTCCAGCAACCGGTCCGCCCAAGGCCCAGCCGCATTGACGAACAACCGCGCCTTCACCTCAACTTCGTCACCGGTCATCCCATCGTGCACGCGCACGGAAGACAACCCGTCCGCCCCACGCTCGAACGACACAGCCTCGGCATAGTTCGCAATCACCGCGCCGTGCGCGACCGCGTCCATGAGGCACTCGAGACCCAACCGCTCCGGCGAGTACATCTGGCAATCGTAATAGAGCAGGGCGCCCTTCAACCGCTCGCTATCGACGACCGGCTCAAGCGCCCGCGCCTCATCCGCCGACACCGAACGATGCGCCGTCATATGCTGATCCGGATCGTCCAGCCGGTTGCGGTCGTACGACAGCCAATCGTAAAGCGTGAGCCCCGTACCCACGATCCAGTTCTCCATCCCGCTGGTGATCGGCACCATGAACTTCAGCGGATAGACCATGTGCGGCGCGATCTTCTCCCACACCCGCCGCTCGCGCAGCGACTCGCGGATCAGCGAAAACTCCATCGTCTTCAGATAGCGCAACCCGCCATGCACCAGCTTCGAGGACCCGGAAGAGGTGCCGCACGAAAAATCGCGCTTCTCGACCAACGCCACCGAAAGCCCCCGCCGCGCCGCATCGCGCGCGATGCAAGAGCCGGTGATCCCGCCGCCGATAATCGCGACGTCGAACGTGGAGCCCAAGGCGGAGAAGTTGCGCTGCATGGACCTTTGTCTACACGGCGCTGAACGGCGCGGAAAGCCCCGCCTTGAGGGCGCATCGCCGCCCCTGTAGGCTCATCCAACCACGCCATTCCAACATCGCAATAGAGAGATTCACCATGCCCCAGATCAAAGCCAACGGCCTCTCGTTCGAATACGAATCATTCGGCAAAGAATCCGACCCCGCGATCCTGATGATCATGGGGTTCGCCGCACAGATGACGCTCTGGCCCGTCGAACTCTGCGAGGGGTTGGCCTCGCGCGGCTACCGCGTCATCCGCTTCGACAATCGCGACATCGGTCTCTCGCAGAAGCTCGACGCCCTGGGTATGTTCAACCCGACCGAAGCCTTCATGAAGGTCGCGTCGGGCCAGCCGCTCGCAGGCCCCTATCTCGTCACCGACATGGCGAACGACGCCGTCGGCATCCTGGGCGCGCTCGGCATCAAGCAGGCGCACATCGTCGGCGCCTCGATGGGCGGCATGATCGCGCAAACCGCGGCAGCGACCCATCCCGACAAAGTGCTGAGCCTGATCTCGATCATGTCCACGACCGGCCGCCCCGGCCTTCCGCCCGGCAAGCCCGAAGCGATGGCGGTGCTCACCATGCCGCCGGCGAATCTCGAACGCGAAACGCGCATCGCGCATGCGATGAAGATCTGGCGCACCATCGGCAGCCAGCCCGTCTATGCTTCAACGGACGCTGAACTCCGCGCCACCGCTGAACGAGAGGTCGACCGCAGCCCGTATTATCCGCCCGGCATGGCGCGCCAACTCGTCGCGATCCTGGCCTCCGGCCCGCGCACCGAGCTGCTGAAGAAAGTGAAGGCGCCGACGCTCGTGATCCACGGCGGCGACGACCCGCTGGTCCCGGTCGAAGGCGGCAAGGACACGGCCGACTCGATCGCCGGCGCGCGCCTGAAGATCATCCCCGGCATGGGCCACGACTTCACGCAGAAACTCGTGCCCGTCTTCCTGCGCGAAATCGCCGACTTCGTTAGCGAAGTGGATGCGAAGCGTGGCAAGGCGTGACGTGCCGCCCTTTAAGTTCGTCATGGCGCACACGAGGCACAATCGGGACATGTTGCGCCACCCCTTATGTCGTCATGGCCGGGCTTGACCCGGCCACCCAGCGCGCGCACGTCGGTGCGCGCTGGAGACGCGACAGCATCGCCAATGAAACAGCATCACTTCAGAGAGCCTCTAGGCCGCGCTGACGCGCGGCCACTGGGTGGCCGGGTCAAGCGCGGCCATCACGATAAAGGAGGCGGCCGGACTCGACGAGTTTCGGCCATGACGGAAAAGGGAGTGCGATGACCAAGATCAAAGCCAACGGCATCGAGATCGAGTACGAACTCTCAGGCCCCGCAAACGGCCCACCGCTGATGCTGATCATGGGCTACAGCTCGCAGATGACCTCGTGGCCCGACGAATTCCACGAAGCCTTTGCGAACGCAGGCTTCCGCGTCATCCGCTTCGACAACCGCGACACCGGCCTCGGCCACAAACACCACGGCATCCTCCCCGACATGCGCGCCGCCGCCAAAGCCATGGCGGAAGGCCAAAGGCCCGACGTCCCCTACACGCTGAACGACATGGCCGACGACGGCGCGGCGCTTCTCGACGCGCTCGGCATCCAATCCGCGCACGTCGCGGGCGCCTCGATGGGCGGCATGATCGCGCAGCTCATGGCGATCCGTCACCCGGCAAAGGTGCGTAGCCTCATCTCGCTGATGTCGACGACCAGCGACCCGTCGCTCCCGCGCTCCGACCCGAAGGCGCAAGAAGCGCTGATGTCGAAACCCGCAGCCGAAGACAAAGACGCCGTGGCCGACCACGCCGTCAAAACGCGCCTCGTGATCGGCAGCCCCGGCTTCCCGGAAGATCAGGCGAAGGTCCGCGCGCGCTTCGCCGCCAACTATGACCGCAGCTATTTTCCCGAAGGCGCAATCCGCCAATGGACCGCGATCATGGCGACGCCCCCGCGTACGGAGCAGCTGAAGAAGCTGAACGTCCGCGCCCTCGTCATCCACGGCGATGCCGACATCCTGATCCACCCCGACGCCGGCCGTCACACCGCGGCGCTAATCCCGAACGCGCGCCTGGAGATCATCAAAGGCTGGGGCCACAACATGCCCATCGCCGCCGTCCCAACGATCGCCGGCCACATGATCGACTTCATGCGCGAGGTCGAACGCGATAGGGCTGAGGCCTTCGCCAGACCGGTCACCCCCGGCTGCTGCGGCCGCACATGAAAATCTTCATCACAGGCGCCTCAGGCTTCGTCGGCGGCGCGTTCGTCAAGACCTACGCGAAGACGCACGACATTACCGCCATGTCGCGCAGCGACAAAAGCGACGCCGCCATCCGCGCGCTCGGCGCAACACCGGTGCGCGCGGCGCTCGGCGAAGTGAAGACGGAACAGCTCAAAGGCTTCGACGCCGTCGTCCACTGCGCGGCTTACGTCGAAGAATGGGGCCCGTGGGAAGACTACTGGCGCGTCAACGTCGACGGCACGAAGGAATTGCTGATCGCCGCCAAAGGCGCCGACGTCAAACGCTTCGTCCATATCGGCACAGAGGCGGCGCTCTTCCACGGCCAACACATGCGCAACGTCGATGAGCACTACCCGCTCTCCCTGAACTCGCCATACCCCTACGCCCGCACCAAAGCGCACGCGGAGAAAGCCGTGCGCGAAGCCAATGACTCTGACGCCGGCTTCACCACCATCGTCGTCCGCCCACGCTTCGTCTGGGGCCCGGGCGACCAAACGATCCTGCCCGTCGTCAAAGCAATGGTGGAGAAAGGCCAATTCGCCTGGATCGACGGCGGCCGCAACAAAACCTCGACCACCTACATCGGCAACCTGACCCACGCGATGAACCTCGCGCTGACGAAAGGGCAGGGCGGCAACGCCTATTTCGTCCTCGACGGCCCACCCGTCGTCTTCCGCGAATTCATGACCAAGATGCTGAACGCCGGCGGCGTCACACCCGGCGACCGCGCCATCCCAGGCTGGGTCGTGCGCACCATCGCCTATCTCGGCGAAACGACCTACCGCGCGCTCAACATAAAATCCAAACCCCCGCTCACCCGCTTCACCGCCAACATCATGTCGCGCGACTGCATCCTCACCGACGATAAAGCCAAACGCGAAATGGGCTACGCGCCGCCGTTCACGCTTGAACAGGGTTTGAAGGCCCTCGCCGAGTCCCTAAAGGCCTGATCGCTTCGCTGCCGGGCGCCAACCACTCGCCTTCAGAAACGCCGGCCCGTCCGTCGCATTCAGAATGTCGCGGAGCGCCCGGCGTTTATCCGTTTGCCGCTCGTAGTAGGCGCTCACGATGCGATACCCGACCCAATAGCCCAAATCCCCCGGCGCCTCCGGCGTGCCGACGCCGTTGTAGAGCCAGGCCGACAATGTCTTCCCGTGCATGTCGCGTGCGAAGCGCTGCTCGATGTCGGCCTCGCGCCCGCGTGTCCAGTCGGTGAGGTGAATATTCGAAATGCGCCCGGAGATCAGTTCGGCGACAAACTCCGCCGCGCCCTCGGTCAGAGATTGCGACAGAACCGTCTCGCCCGCAAACCCGCGCTGCAGCGAATGCACCATCTCATGCGCGATCAAATGCGTGAGCCGCACGTCGAGCGGCGCACTATCCGGCGCGCCGGGACGGCAGACGACCTCAAGGCCGATCATCAAAGCCTCATCGTTCGCCGTACCGCCCGAATTGCCCGCGCCGATCAGGATGTACGTCTGCGGATACGTGGCCGCAGGATCCAGCGCCTCGAGCGCCAAGAACGCGGCGCGCACACGTTCCCGCACATAGCCGAGCCGCCCCGCGCACGCCTTCGCCTCGGCGTAGGTCTCGGGCGACGCCGCAATCGCGCGCGCCAGATTCTCGGCCGAGACGATGCGATCGGGAACAAAGCCCTTCACGCCCGCGCTGCCTTGATCGATGTAGGCCTGAAGGTTTGCCGCCGTAGGCTTGCCGCCGGCGGCGTCATAAATCCGGAAGAACGCCGCGACGTCCGACGTCGCGATGGTCGCGTCAAGCGGGTCGGATGCTCGCTCCGCGTGCGCGCCGCCGGCGCACAGCACGAACATGACCGCCGAAAGCACGATGTGCCGCATGATCCCCCCGCATCGTATGTCTTCCGCAACAATTACCTGAGGGCAGGGTCTCTTGAACAGGGCAGGGCGCAGACCCCTGGCGCAGCGCCGTCCGCCGCCTATGATGCCGCCTCACGCCACACCCCCGAGGCCATCGCCATGTCCTTCACACCCACCGACGCGCGCGGCCGCATCGTCAATCCGTTCGCTGCCCGCGACCTCAACTGGCTCCTCGACATGCGCGCAGAGACGCGGCGCGATCACCCGTTCCTGGTGTGGGAGCCGTTCGAAGGCGAACGCCAAACGTGGACCTACGGTGAGTTCCGCGAGCGCGTCCTGCGCCTCGCGGCGGGTCTGCAAGCGCGCGGCGTCAAAGCCGGCGACAACGTCCTCGTGCATCTCGACAATTCACCGGAGATGGAATTCCTCTGGTTCGCCTGCGCCAGACTCGGCGCGATCGTCGTCACCACGAACACGCGCTCCGCCGGCGCCGAACTCGAATACTTCGCCGCCAACTGCAAAGCCGTCGCCGCCATCACGCAACCCGAATACGCCGAACTCGTCGCGCAGAACGTCAAGTCGGTGCGCTGGCTCGCCGTCACCGAACATCTGGCCGACGGCGCCCCCGCGCCCGCAAGTCAAAAGCCCGACAAGGCAACTGCGTTCTCATCGATCGACGGCGACCCTGCAGGCCTGCCGAAAATAGAGCCCGACCCCTGGCGTCCCGGTTCCGTGCAGTACACCTCCGGCACGACCTCGCGCCCGAAAGGCGTACTCTGGACGCAAGGCAATGCCCTCTGGGGGGCGCGCACGTCCGCGGTACATGAAGGCCTGACGGAGAACGACGTGCATCACGTCGTGATGCCCTCGTTCCACACCAACGCGCGCACCTATTCCATCCTGCCCACGATGTGGGCCGGCGGCACGGTGGTGATGCAGCCGAAATTCTCCGCCCGCCGCTGGTGGGACGTGGCGCTGCGCAACAAATGCACCTGGGCCTCGACCATCCCCTTCATGATGAAAGCGCTCATGGAGCATGAAGTGCCCAAGCACCATTTCCGCATGTTCGGTAACGCCGTGAACGAACCGCCCTTCGACGCCTTCTTCGGTGTACGGACGATCGGCTGGTGGGGCATGACCGAAACGGTAACCCAAGGCCTCATCGGCGACGCGCTGCTCCGCAACCGTCCG
>JAEUMM010000379.1 GCA_016792645.1 Alphaproteobacteria bacterium
GCGCACCCGCCCGGCGGCCAGGGTGCGGTCCTCGACGGCCGGGACATCGGCACCGTCATCTGCCCCGACGCGACCGTGAAGCTTTTCGTCACCGCAACCCCCGAAATCCGCGCCCGCCGCCGCTATACGGAACTGCACGCGCAAGGCTCCCCGCGCACGGAAGAGGCCGTCCTGGCCGACATCCGGGCCCGTGACGCCCGGGACACGGGTCGTGCGGTCGCACCCCTACGGCAAGCGGACGACGCGTACTTGCTGGATACCAGCCATTTGGATATAGAAACCGCCGTCGCCCGGGCGCTTGAAGTCGTCAGGGCGGGCCTCTCGCACTAGATGAGTGCACGCGCTTTGAGGTGGGGCCCTCAGAAGCGCTTTTTTGTTTTGGACCGGGCTTTTCGAACCGCTTAACCCCACGCGCTCGTCAAAAGCCAAGACCGCCGGCGAACAACGTCGGTTGGCACGCGCATAAAAATGCCTCTGGAGATCAAATGGCACGAGCTGCCGCACGCACAACCACCAACAAAGACATGACGATGACGGCTTCGCGGGAGGACTTCGCAGCCCTTCTCGAAGAAAGCTTCAAGTCCAACGGATTGGACGAAGGTAACGTCGTCAAAGGTCGCGTCATCGCGATCGAAAAAGAATACGCGATCATCGACGTCGGTCTGAAGACCGAAGGCAAGATCCCGCTCAAAGAATTCGGAATTCCCGGTCAGCCCAACAAGATCGTCGTCGGCGACAACGTCGAGGTCTTCCTCGATCGCGTCGAAAACGCGATGGGCGAAGCGGTTCTCTCGCGCGACAAGGCGCGCCGCGAAGAATCCTGGACCAAGTTGGAACGCGCGTTCGAAGACAAGCTGCGCGTCACCGGCGTCATCTTCGGCCGCGTCAAAGGCGGCTTCACCGTCGACCTCGACGGCGCCGTCGCCTTCTTGCCGGGCAGCCAAGTCGACATCCGCCCCGTGCGCGATGCCGGCCCGCTCATGAACAAGAACGAGCCGTTCTTGATCCTGAAAATGGACAAGCGCCGCGGCAACATCGTCGTCTCGCGCCGCGCCGTTCTCGAAGAGAGCCGTGCGGAACAGCGCAACGAACTGGTCGCCAACCTCAAGGAAGGCCAAGTCATCGACGGCGTGGTCAAGAACATCACCGACTACGGTGCGTTCGTTGATCTGGGCGGCGTCGACGGCTTGCTGCACGTGACCGACATCGCCTGGCGCCGCGTCAATCATCCGAGCGAAGTGCTCTCGATCGGCGCGAACGTGAAGGTTCAGGTCATCAAGGTGAACCCTGAGACCCAGCGTATCTCCCTCGGCATGAAGCAGCTTGAGGCGGATCCCTGGGAAGGCGTCGCCGCGAAATACCCGCTGGGCACCAAGTTCAAGGGCCGCGTCACCAACATCACCGACTACGGCGCCTTTGTGGAATTGGAGCCGGGCGTCGAAGGTCTGGTGCACGTTTCGGAAATGTCGTGGGTGAAGAAGAACGTTCACCCGGGCAAGATCATCTCGACCAGCCAAGAGGTCGAAGTGATGGTGCTCGAAGTCGACTCGACGAAGCGCCGCATCAGCCTGGGCTTGAAGCAGACCATGGACAACCCGTGGCACTCGTTCTCGGACAAGCACCCGGTCGGCTCGATCATCGAAGGCGAGATCAAGAACATCACCGAATTCGGTCTGTTCATCGGTCTCGACGGCGAGATCGACGGCATGGCGCATTTGTCGGACCTCGACTGGAACGAGCCCGGCGAAGAAGCGATCAAGAAGTTCAAGAAGGGCGACCGCGTGAAGGCGGTGGTGCTCGACGTCGACACCGACAAGGAGCGCATCGCGCTCGGCGTCAAGCAAGTCTCCGGCGATCCGATGGAAAGCCTGGGGCCCGTGAAGAAGGGCGACATCGTCACCACGACCGTGACCGAAGTGACCGACAGCGGTCTCGAAGTCGTCGTCGGCGACCTCAAGGCCTTCATCCGCAAGAACGAGCTGTCGCGTGACCGCGCCGAACAAAAGCCGGAACGCTACTCGGTCGGCGACAAGGTCGACGCCCGCGTGACGAACGTGGACAAGGCCGCCCGCAAGATCACGCTCTCGATCAAAGCGCGCGAAATCGCCGAAGAGAAAGAAGCCGTCGCGCAATACGGCTCATCCGACTCCGGCGCGTCGCTCGGCGACATCCTGGGCGCGGCTCTGCGCAAGAAAGAAAAAGGCGAATAGTTTTTCGCTCCGACGATTGCAGCAAAGGGCGGCCTGATGGCCGCCCTTTTTGTTTAGGCGACGCGTACCGTGTCGCCAACCGCAACCACGCCCTCGCCCAACACGCTCGTGTACATGCCGACAACATGCATCGCCCGCGTGTTCGCGGGATTGAATACGACGTCGCGCGGAAGATCGGCGCCCTGCCCGCCTTGCGGCAGCGACGGCATCACACATCGAACGCAGCGCAAGACCGAAAACAGCCGCACCGCGCCAACGGCAACCTCACGCCCTTCCCATCCGTTTTCAATCGCCTCGGCCAAGTCCGCATCGTCGGCAATCAACACGTTCGGGCGAAAGCGCCGCCGGTCGATTGGCGCATGCGTGACCGTCGCCTCCAGATGCCGCAACGTCGCTTCAGTCAAAATATTCGTTGGAAAGAAATCGAAGCCCAGCACGCCGCTGAGCTCCGTGCGCCGTTGCCAGCGCGTGAACGAATGCATCGTCGACTGCAACGCCGCGACGGGATAGTCGGCGAACGCCGGAAACGAAACATCGTCAGGCTTAAAGCCGAACACGCGCCGGATTTCCTTCTCGACCGCGGAGGCCGCTACATCGTCGGGAACGCTGTCCGGCCGCAAAGGCCCCGCGCGCATCAAACTGATCGCCGGCGCCTCGACCAGCGGCAGAAGCGC
>JAEUMM010000461.1 GCA_016792645.1 Alphaproteobacteria bacterium
AGAGCCGCTCGACACGGTCTCTATCAGGCGGGCCGCGGCTTAACCGTAAACATACAGCACGCCATTCGACGCATGGTGCGATCCCGCGCCAGCCATGCTAGGCCTCCCCGTCAACCCGCACATGAAGCCCCTCGCCGACGAGCCGATGACCCAGTCCCGCGTAGCTATCATCGGTGCCGGCTTCATCGCCAACGCCCATCTCGAAGCGTTGCGCATGATCAAGGATCTGCGTGTCACCGCGGTGGTCGATCCCAACAAGGGCGCCGCCGATCGCCTGGCGGAACGTGCCGGTGCACAAGCGTTCACGTCGGTGGCGGAAGCGTTGGCCGCCGCCGTCGCCGACCGCGCCCACGTCCTGGTGCCGCCGCCGCTGCACGCGACGGTGGGAACGCAAACGCTGCGCGCCAAGCTGCCGACGCTGATGGAAAAGCCGCTCGCGGTGACAAGCGCCGAGGCTGCCGCCCTGGTCGCGGCCGCGCGCGAAAACAACGTCGCGCTCGGCGTCAATCAGAACTTCATGTTCGACCCCCTGCTCACGCGCTTCGCGGCAAACCTGAAGAGGGGCGACTACGGCCGCCTGCGCCACGTCGGCGTTTCTTGCGCCGTGCCGTTGCGGCAATTCGCGGCGCGCCAGTTCTCGCATTGGATGTTCGAGGCGCCGGCCAACATCATCCTGGAACAGATGATCCACCCGCTCTCGCAACTCGCAAGTTTGCTCGGGCGTTTGGAAGTCACCGCCGCGACAGCGCGCCCGGCGGTCGAGGTGGCGCCAGGCCTCGCTTTCCACCGCGGCTTCGACGTCAGCCTGACCGCGGGCGAAGCGACCGCGCAGCTGCACATGTCCTTCCCCGAAAACTATCCGACCTGGCAGATCGATTGCCTATGCGACGATGCGTTGGTGACCCTCGATCTCTGGCGCGGCAACATGGTGCGCCTGGGCCGTACCCGCTATCTCGAAGAGGTCGACAACGGCCTTATCGATGCCCGCGCGGGCCTATCGCGCTTCAGTCAGGCGATGGTGCGGCTCACCAAATACGCGGCCGGGCATCTGAAGCTGATCCCGCGCTCCGATCCCTTCTTCCGCAGCATGCTGGCCAGCATCAAGGCCTTTCATCACGCCGTCGACACCAAGACGACGTTCGCCGCCGACGGCGCCTTCGCCGCGCATCTCGTCGACTTGTGCGAAGACATCGCGACCCGCGCGGGCGTCTCGCGCGACGCCGCGCCAAAGCCGAAGACGCTTGCCCGTCGCGACAGCACGCCGTCGTTCGACGTCGCGGTCTTGGGCGGCACGGGCTTCATCGGCAAGGCGACGGTCGAGCGCCTGGTCGCGCAGGGCTACAGCGTGGGCGTCCTCGCGCGCGGCATGCGCGGCTTGCCGCAAACGTTCCACGCCCCCGGCGTGACGCTGATCGAAGGCAACGTGACAAGGCCCGACGACGTCGCGCGCGGCATCGGCCGTGCGAAGTTCGTCGTCAATCTCGCGCACGGCGGCGGCGGCGGTTCGCGTCAGGCCATCATCGACGCCATGGTCGGCTCCGCCAACGCCGTCGCCGAAGCATGCGCGGCACAGGGCGTTGAGCGCCTGGTGCATGTCAGCTCCATCGCGGCCCTCTATCTCGGCGATCCGAACGCGGTCATCACGCCCGCAACACCGGCCGACACCCAAGGCGCGGAGCGCGCAGATTATTCCTTCGCCAAGGCCGAAGCCGAACGCGCGCTGCTGGCGCTGCACGCAAGCAAAGGCCTTCCCGTCACCATCCAGCGGCCGGGCGTCGTGGTGGGCGAGGGCGCCAGCCCCTTCCATTCCGGCGTTGGTCTCTTCAACAACGAGCAGCACTGCATCGGCTGGTCGAACGGCCGCAACCAGTTGCCCTTCGTCCTCGTCGAAGACTGCGCCGAGGCCATCCTCTGCGCGTTGAAAGCCGGTCCCGATGTCGTCGGCCGTACCGACAACATCGTCGGCCCCGTCCGTCTCTCGGCGCGCGAATACATCGACGCGTTGGCTGAGGCGCTGCACCGCCCGCTGATCTACCACCCCAGCGCCGTGTGGCGCATGCAGGGCGTCGAAATCGCGAAGTGGATGATCAAGCGCGTCGGCGGACGAAGCGTCCCTTGGCCCAGCGCGCGCGATCTTCAATCCCGCGGCATGCTCGCGCGCTTCGACACTGCGCAGACGGAAAGCGCGCTCAACTGGCGTCCGCAAGCCGACCGGGCAGCGTTCATCGAGCGCGGCATCGTCGCGCCGGCCAAGGCGATGGGCTGACGGATGTCCGCGCCCCGCCTGCTGCACGTCTTCTCGACGTTCAACCTCGGCGGTCCCCAAGCGCGCGCCGTGCA